>DASRYP010000711.1:0-5259 GCA_035687165.1 Actinoplanes sp.
GGGCGACACCGTGATGGCCCGCACAGATCTGGGACGTGAGCAGCGCGTGGTGCTCGCCGGCCACCTCGACACCGTGCCGCTGAACGACAACTTTCCATCCACCGTCGTCGATGACCTGATCTACGGCTGCGGCACCGCCGACATGAAGTCGGGGGTCGCGCTCGCCCTGCATCTCGCGGCCACGCTGCCCGATCCACGCTACGACCTGACCTTCCTCTTCTACGAGGCCGAGGAGATCGACTCGAAGTACAACGGCCTGCGTCTGGTCGCCGACTCGCGTCCCGAGTGGCTGATGGCCGACTTCGCGGTGCTGCTCGAGCCGACGTACGGGGTGGTCGAGGCCGGCTGTCAGGGCACACTGCGGGTGCAGGTGCGCACGACCGGGCGGCGGGCGCACACCGCTCGGGCCTGGCGAGGCGTCAACGCGATCCACGCGGCGGGCGAGGTGCTGCGGCGACTTTCGGACTACCGGGCACGCACGGTCACGATCGATGGCTGTACGTATCGTGAAGGGCTCAACGCCGTACGCATCAGTGGCGGGGTGGCCGGAAACGTCGTGCCGGATGAGGCCGCGGTCGAGGTCAACATGCGCTTCGCCCCGGATCGCACCGAGAAACAGGCGATCGAACACGTCCACGAGGTGTTCGAGGGTTTCGAGGTCGTGCTGACCGACTCGGCACCCGGTGCGCTGCCCGGCCTCTCGGCGGCACCGGCCCGCGAGTTCCTCACCGCCGTCGGGGCCGAGCCGGCCGCCAAGCTGGGCTGGACCGACGTGGCTCGGTTCGCGGCCCTCGGCATCCCGGCGCTTAATTACGGTCCAGGTGATCCGCTGCTCGCGCACGCCCCCGACGAACATGTCGAGATCGGCAAGATCCGGGACGGGGCGGCGACGCTGCACCGCTGGCTGGCCGACTAGAAACTGTTGGCGGAGCCTCGGGAGAACTACCGGGCGTTCAGCGAGCCGGCCGGACGGCCACCCGCCCGATCGCCTTGATCGCGGTGATCGGCGGGATCTCGACGGTGGTCTCCGGGTCGGTCGCGACCTCGGCCGATTTCGGGCGCACGCCGAACGCCATCCGGCGCTCCTCGACGACGAGGCGGATGCGCCGTTGCATGCGGCGCTGCATCTTCAAACGTTCGGATCGGCTCGTCACGGTGACTCCTTAGGCCCGCGACCCGGCCGTGGAACGGGGCGTGAGTGGAGAGACGTTGGTAACTGAACAGACGCGCTGGGCTACCGTCCGTTGCTTCAATCTGGCAAAAAGGCCGCGCACCCGCAATCCTCTTACCGAAACCCGCCCGGTTGTTCACCGGGTATCTGACCGTCCGCACTACCGTTTAGGCATGACGGAGAGCACCAACGGGCGACACAGGGGTGGGCCGGAGCGTCATCGGGGCGCGGTCACGCTGCGGCGCGAGTCGGTTCCGGCGAGCACCGCCGACGAGAAACTGCTCGATTCGCATTACCGGCGGGAGTGGAAGACCAAGGACGCCTGGCGGGCGCTGCGCATCCTCTCCGAGTTCGTCGAGGGCTTCGACACCCTGGCCGACCTGCCGCCGGCGGTGAGCGTCTTCGGCTCGGCGCGCAGCCACCCCGACAGCCCCGAGTGCGAGATGGCCGCCGATCTGGGCGCCGCGCTGGCCGAGGCCGGCTACGCGGTGATCACCGGTGGCGGCCCGGGTGTGATGGAGGCGGCCAACCGGGGGGCGACCGAGGCCGGGGGCATGTCGGTCGGGCTCGGCATCGAGCTCCCCTTCGAACAGGGCCTCAACGACTGGGTCGACATCGGCATCGACTTCCGCTACTTCTTCGTCCGCAAGACCATGTTCGTCAAGTACGCCCAGGCCTTCGTCGTGCTGCCCGGCGGCTTCGGCACCCTCGACGAGCTGTTCGAGGCGATCACGCTGGTGCAGACGAAGAAGGTCACCCGGTTCCCGGTGATCCTCATGGGTACGGCGTACTGGTCCGGCCTGCTCGACTGGGTCAAGGGGACATTGCTGGCCAACGGCAAGATCAATGAGGCCGACCTGGAGCTGATCCAGCTCACCGACGATGTGGACGAGGCCGTTCAGATCATCGTGGACGCCGACGCGGCGCTCGCCGAGACCAAGGGACAGCGGTGACGTGGCCGCCATCTGCGTCTTCTGCGCGTCCTCCAGTACCCTCGAGCAGAAGTGGCTCGACCTCGCGACCCGGACCGGTGCGGAGCTCGCCACCCGCGGGCACACGCTCGTCTCGGGCGGTGGCTGTGTCGGCATGATGGGCGCAGTCGCCGACGGGGCCCGCGCCGGCGGCGCCCACACGCTCGGCGTGATCCCGCAGTCGCTGGTCGATCTCGAGGTGGCCGACCTGGCTTCCGACGAGCTGATCGTCACCGACGACATGGGCGACCGCAAGAACATCATGATCGAGCGGTCGGTCGCGTTCCTGACGCTACCCGGCGGACTCGGCACCCTCGACGAGTTGTTCGAGGTGTGGACCACCGCCACCCTCGACCTGCACGACAAGCCGATCGTGCTGCTCGACCCGGAGGGTTTCTACGGCGGTCTGCTGGCCTGGCTCGACCAGCTCGCCGATACCGCTTTCGTACGTTCCGAGGCGCTCGAACGGGTGATCGTGGTCAAGTCGATCGGGGCCGCGTTGGACGCCATCGAGGAACGGGTAACTCTGCGCTGAGGCGTCACGGCGAGAGGGTGTCGCGCCGGGTGGGCGTCACCACACCCACCCGGCGCGACCAGGGTCCCCGGCAGGCCCGCCGAGCGATCCGAGAGCGCGCCAGGCGCGCTCTCGCCGGGACACGCCGATGCGCTCGCTCCGGCAGCCCGACGGCGTCGCGCCGGCCGGGGCACGCGCTGCTGGATCGGCTGAGCCGGTTGGATTGTCGAGCCGGTTGGATTGTCGAGCCGGTTGGATTGTGGAGCCGACAATGCTGGACGCCCGCCGACACGTCAAGAGATGTCGATCAGTGATCTGGTGATCGCGTTGCGGAATCCCCGCTCGCGCGCATGGTGCCCGGTCAGGTGACCGTGGAACACTGCGAGCATGCCGCCGCAGAGGGCGACCCTCCTTCAGGTCGCACAGCGGGCCGGTGTGTCCCGCAGCACGGCCTCCTTCGTCCTGGCCGGTCGCCACCTGGACATGAGGATCTCGGAAGACGCCCGGCAGCGGGTGCTCCGGGCGGCCCAGGAGCTGGACTACCGGCCCAATCTCATGGCTCGCAGTCTGCGCACCAAGGTGACCCGCACGATCGCGCTGGTCTCCGACACGCTGGCCGCCGATCCGTACGCGGGCCGGGCGATCAACGGCAGCCTGGCCGCCGCCGTGGCCCAGGACCACCTGCTCTTCATCGGCGAGAGCGAGGGTGACCCGGTCGTCGAGCAGAAACTGATCGGCGACTTCCTGGACCGGCAGGTCGACGCGTTCATCTACGCCAGCATGTTCACCCGTCAGGTCCGGGTCCCCAAGCAGCTCAAGGGGCATCCGGTGGTGCTTCTCAACTGCCTCACCCGCGGCGTACGGCCGACCCACCACCAGATCGTCCCGGACGAGCTGGCGGCGGGCTGGAGCGCCGCGTCCACCCTGCTCGAGGCCGGGCACCGGGCCGGGATCTACCTGGTCGGCCGCCCTGACGAGCACGTCTTCGCGGGGCGTGAGCGGCTGGCCGGCATCCGCGAGGGGCTGAACGCGGCGGACGCGCGGCTGGCGGGCACGGTCGAGTGCGACTGGTGGCCCGATTCGGCGTACGAGGCGGTCAGCCGGGCCCTGGCCGAGGGGTGGTCACCGGCGGCGCTGATCTGCCTGAACGACCGGGTCGCGCTCGGCACCTACCAGGCGCTACGTGCGGCGGGGCGGGCGATCCCGGAGGACGTGTCGGTGATCTCGTTCGACGACTCCGAGATGGCGGCCTGGCTGCGGCCGCAGCTCACCAGCATCTCGTTGCCGCACTACCAGCTCGGCTGGCAGGCGGTCGAGAAGCTGCTCGGCCCGCCGACCGACCCGGCGGTGCTGCGTGTGCCGATGCCCGTCCGTCGCCGCGCCTCGGTGACGAAACCGGCCGTTCGTTAAGCGTCGTACCCTCGTGGTTTCCTAGATGTCGTGACCACGCCGGCCTCCTCCTCCGCCGCGGTGCGCCGCCCGGCGTACCGTCTGGTCCGGCGTCCGCCGACGGCGCGGCCCGCTTTGGTCGAGGATCCCCTCCAAACATATGTGGCGTCGCACGTCGACGGTCCGCTCCTCGTGGTCGGCGGTCCCGGCACGGGCAAGACCAGCACGCTGGTCGAGTCGGTGGCCGCGCGCATCGCCGAGGGCGTCGACCCGGAACGCATCCTGGTCCTGACCTTCGGCCGGCGGGGGGCGGCGGCGCTGCGTGACCGCATCGAGGCGCGCATCGCGGGCGACCCGGGCCGCATCGTGCACGAGCCGCTGGTGCGCACCTTCCACGCGTACGCGTTCGGTCTGCTCCGCCGCGCGGCCGCCGAGCGCGGCGAGCCGTCCCCGCGCTTGCTCACCGGCCCCGAGCAAGACCTGATCATCCGTGAGCTCCTCGAAGTCTCGGGCGCGACCGACGAGCCCGACCCGATCGGCTGGCCCGTCGCGCTGCGCGCCGCGCTGCCCACCCGGGCCTTCGCCCAGCAGCTCCGCGACCTGATGCAGCGGGCCGCCGAGCGCGGGGTCGGCCCGGTCGAGCTGGCCCGCCTCGGCGAACGGCTGGGCCGCGACGACTGGCCGGCCGCCGCCCGGTTCCTCCGCGAATACGTTGCCGTGCTGGCCCTGCGCGACGTGACCACCCGCGGCTCGGCGGCCTACGACCCGGCTGAGCTGGTGCGCGCGGCCACCGGTCTGCTGTCCGACACGCCCGACCTGCTCGACGCCGAGCGGCGCCGGCTGGCCTATGTCTATGTGGACGAGCTGGCCGACACCGACCCGGCCCAGGTCGAGCTGCTCTCCCTGGTCGCCGGTCGTGGCAAGCCCCTGGTCGCGTTCGGCGACCCCGACTCCTCGATCTACGGTTTCCGCGGCGCCGACCCCGGCGCGGTGAGCGGCTTCCCGTCCCATTTCCGCACGGCCTCGGGCGCCCTCGCCGAAACCCTGATTCTCCACACCAACTACCGCGCGTCGTCCCCGCTGCTCTCCGCCACCGCCCGCGTGGCACGCCGCATGCGTGGTCCGATCACGCACCGCCCGATGCACCCACCCCTGCCTTTCATCGGCCCGCAACGCCCACCGGCCGACGACCAGCCACCGTCATCCACCAGCCC
>DASRYP010000712.1:0-4570 GCA_035687165.1 Actinoplanes sp.
CGAGCGGCCCCTCGTCGACGCTGAAGCGAACCAGTTCGACGCCGAGGCCGTGCCCGCGATGCTCCTCGAGGACGTAGACGTCCGCGAGGTACGACTGCACGTGGCCATCGGAGATCGCGCGCGAGAACCCCACCTGCGTCGTCCCGTGGTAGAGGCCGACCACGCGCGTGGCGTTGTCGATCAGCGCGTCCTGCGTCACGCGTGCACGGCCCTGCGCCCAGTAGGACTCGCCGCTCAGGTAGCGATGGACGGCTTCGCGGTCGATCCGGCCCGGGTCGTCGTCGAGCTCGTACCCGCCCGGCAGCTCCCGCCTCATGCCGCGAGCCTACGTGCGCGCCACGCGGTCCGACCTTGCAACAGACTGTTGCAAAGTCCTCGCGTTAGGCTCCGCGCGATGTCGATCCGGCACGAGACGACGGAGGCGAAGCTCGCGTGGCTCCGCGAGCTCGCGGAGGAGGCGGCGCACGCCGGGACGGAGAAGGCGGTCGCGCGCCAGCACGAGCGCGGCAAGCTCCTCGCCCGCGAGCGGCTCGACCTGCTGCTCGACCCGGGGTCGTTCGTCGAGCTCGACCGGTTCGTCCGCCATCGCGAGATCGAGTTCGGGATGCACGACAGCCGGCCCTGGGGCGACGCGGTCGTGACCGGCTACGGAACCGTGTTCGGCAGGCCGGTGTGCGTCTTCAGCCAGGACTTCACCGTGTTCGGCGGGTCGCTCTCCGAGGTCTTCGCGGAGAAGGTCTGCAAGGTGATGGACATGGCAGTCAAGGTCGGCTGCCCTGTCGTCGGGATCAACGACTCCGGCGGCGCCCGGATCCAGGAGGGCGTCGTCGCGCTCGGCCTGTATGCCGACATCTTCTTCCGCAACGTCCGGGCCAGCGGCGTCATTCCGCAGATCTCCCTGATCATGGGCCCGTGCGCGGGCGGCGCGGTCTACTCCCCCGCGATCACCGACTTCACCGTGATGGTCGACCAGACCTCACACATGTTCATCACCGGGCCCGACGTGATCAAGACGGTGACCGGTGAGGAGGTCGGCTTCGAGGAACTGGGCGGCGCCCGCACCCACAACACACGCAGCGGCAACGCGCACTACCTGGCCTCCGACGAGGACGACGCGATCGACTACGTGCGCGCGCTGCTCTCCTACCTGCCGAGCAACAACCTCGACGACCCGACCGTCTTCGAGATGCCCGCCTCGCTGGAGCCGACCGCGGCCGACCTGGCGCTGGACACGGTGATCCCCGATTCGGCCAACCAGCCGTACGACATCAAGACGGTCGTCGAAACGGTGGTCGACGACTTCCTCGAGGTGCAGCCCCTCTACGCGCAGAACATCGTGATCGGCTTCGGACGGGTCGAGGGCCGACCGGTCGGCGTGGTCGCCAACCAGCCCCTGAACCTCGCCGGGACGCTCGACATCGCGGCCTCGGAGAAGGCGGCCCGGTTCGTGCGTACCTGCGACGCCTTCAACGTCCCGGTGGTGACCTTCGTCGATGTCCCGGGCTTCCTGCCCGGCACCTCGCAGGAGTGGGACGGCATCATCCGGCGAGGGGCCAAACTGATCTACGCGTACGCCGAGGCGACCGTACCCAAGGTGACGGTAATCACTCGGAAGGCGTACGGCGGCGCCTACGACGTGATGGGCTCGAAGCACCTCGGCGCCGACCTCAACTTCGCGTGGCCGACGGCGCAGATCGCGGTGATGGGCGCTCAGGGCGCGGTCAACATCCTGCACCGCGGTGAACTGGCCGCCGCCGAGGATCCGGCTTCACGGCGGTCCGAGCTGGTCCAGGAGTACGAGGACACGCTGGCCAACCCGTACATCGCGGCCGAGCGCGGCTATGTGGACGCCGTGATCAGGCCGTCGCAGACGCGCGCCCAGATCACGAGAGCCCTGCGCACCCTGCGGACCAAGCGCGAGACCCTGCCGCCCAAGAAGCACGGCAACATCCCGCTCTGATCGAGCGCCCCTCGCGCTCAGCCCGCCGACAGTCCCGGCAACCACTGCCCGGCCAGCAGGAACGCCCCGATCACCAGGGCGACGACATTGACGACCAGGAAAAAACCGACCCAGAACAGCGCCGGTACGTGGGTCACGTGCGCGAGCTGGTCGGCGTCCGACTCGGGCATCCGGCCACGGCGGCGCAGGCTCTGCAGCTCGAAGACCGGGCGCACACCGCCGAAGAGCAGGAACCACACCCCGGTGTACGCGAAAGCCGCCTGCACCTGCGGCGAGGCGTACCAGGAGATGGCGAACACGATCGCGCCGGTGACCACGAGGGACACCACGCCGAACAGGTTCCGGATGTTGATCAGCATGAGGAGCAGCAGCACCACGGCGAGCCAGAGCAGCAACGTGATCCGGTTGCCGCCGAGCAGCCAGGCACCGAGCACGCCCACCAGCGACGGGGCAATGTAGCCGCCGAGCAGGGTGAGCATCATGCCGGGACCGGTCGGGCGGCCGGACGACAACGTCAGGCCGGACGTGTCGAACTCGAGCCGGATGCCGCGGAGCCGACGACCGGTGAGCAGGGCGAAGACGGCGTGCCCACCCTCGTGGGCGATCGTGACGGCGTTGCGGGCCACCCGCCAGACCGGGCGGAACGACACCGCGAGGAGGCCGGCCAAAGCGGTCAGCAACACGAGCAGGCCGGGTGGGTCCGGTTGCGCACCGAGCAGCTTGTCCCAGATATCTGTCACACCGTCGATCGACACAGCGCGAAACTGTATCCGATGCGGCTATGGGTTTCCCCTTATGCGCGCCGTCGCGAGACCGACTCCGCCGGGACACCGCCGCGTTTCGTGAGCGAGCGGGCGGCGAAAGTACCCGCGGCGAGCATCGCCAGCACGGTAACGATCAAAATGGTGACGAGAGTGCCGGCGGCCGCGGCGAGGAGCACGATGTCGACGACGGCCACCAGCATCCACAGCGCCAGGGCGGGCTTCCCGCCACGCGTTCGGCAATTCATGTCGTACCTCCGTTTGTGCTGCCGGATGAACTACCCATTCATCCCGGTCATCACGCACGACGGTCGTTACTTAGGCTGAAAACCCTGGTAAAGCAGCTTGAGATCGTTCTGCGAGGCGATCCAGTCCTCGGGCGAGACATACCACGAGATGGAGTACGCCAGATCGTCGCTGACGACGATGTTGCGCTTCACCGCGTGCTGCCGGTTGCCGCTGGTGGTGTTGTAGAAGAACTCCCAGTCGGCGGCCTGCTTGAAGTACTTGGGGACCGACTCCAGCCGGACCTTCTGGTAATTCTGGTAGTCCCGGCCGGCGCGGCTGCGTTCCTGGTCCTTCCAGTCGGCGAGCGCGTCACCCTGCGGGTCGGCCGTCTGGTCGATCAGCAGCAAGCGGTTGTTCCACCGGATGTGGGTCTCACTGCCCTGCTGCTCGATCTCGGCGCTCTTGGGCAGCGGGATCTTGTAGCCAGAGCCGTCGGTGTAGATCCGCCACGTGCTGGGCAGGCCAGGCGCGGACGGGCTCGACGGCGCCGCCGAGGTCGGCGCGGCACTCGTCCCGGCGCCGGAAGGCTTCGGCGAGTCGCCGCCGGACGAGGCGGGCGGAGCGGCGGCGTTCTGCCCGGCCGGGTCGTTGTCGTCGCCGGACCCGCGGCCGATGAGGACGGCGATCAGCACGACGATGAGCAGCACGACGCCGCCGCCGATCGCGGCCTGGCCGTAGGTGAGCCGGGTGCCGAAGACGGTGATGCCGGGAGTCTGGCTCACCGGCATGGGTGTCCACGCCGGACGGCTCGGACGGTTGAACGGCCCTGCGGGCAGGGCATCATCGGCGTGGTCGGACTCCTGCCCCCGGGCAGCCTTCTTGCTCTCCGTCTTCTTGCTCTCCGTCTGCCGCGGCTTCTCGGCCGCGGCGCGTGAACCGCCCGCGGCCGAAGCGGACTTGGCACCCCGCGGCGAACCGACGACCTGGGTCGCGTCCGGAATCGCGGCCTTCCGCGCGGGCTCGGCGATCATGGTGGTCCGGTCGGCGGACTCCGCGATCTTCGTGGTCCGGTCGGCCGGCTCGGAGATCTTGGTGGTCTGGTCGACCGGCGCGGGGGAAGCGTCGGCCGCCTTGGTCGCCGGCTCCGGCTCCTCCGCGACTGCCTGGACCTCAGGGTCGGGCTCGGCCGGGGTCTGCTCGGCGTCGTCCTCCTCCTCTGCCGGGGCGGATTCGGTCGGGCGCTGCTCGGCCTCTGACAGCTCGGCCTCTGACAGCTCAGCGTCGACCGGCTCAGCGTCGACCGGCTCGGGGGCGCTGGGCTTGATGTCGGACGGTTTCGTTTCGGGCGACTCCGCGGCGGACGGCTGCGTCGCGGACGGCTGCACGTCGGACGGCTGCACATCGGACGGTCCGGCCGGGACCTGCTTGGCGGGTTCGGTGATCTTGGCAGTCGGGTCGGCCGGGACGGGCTTGGCCTCGGAGGCCGCGCGCGAAATCAGGGACGTAGCGTCGGCCAGCGACTTCTCGTGCTCGGGGGCGGCCTGCTTGCGGCGCCCGGCGGCGACGTCGCCTGCCGTGAAGCTGCTCTGCGCGCCCCGAGACGTACGGGAAAGGCCGCTGG
>DASRYP010000713.1:0-14305 GCA_035687165.1 Actinoplanes sp.
GAAAACAGCAGGAGAGCCCGAAATCCTCGTCACTGACTAAGTCGACGTCCGTGGATGTCACGGTGGGAGCGTCCGATGGTGATCGCGACCGGCTTGATCGTGTCCTGATTGGATACTTCGGCTGGAATTCGATAGATCAACCGCATAGCTGGGCAGCCGGGCAGCGGCGAAGACCGCGTGGGCTGCAGATCGGCCAGGTTCCCGGACGCGTCCGCGCTGCCGCGGCGGCTTGCTCGACGAACGTGTGCTCCGCATCGGACAGCCGCGCGTACACCCGGGGGCCGGCGTGTCGGGAACTGATGCGGTCGGCGGCGGTCGCCGGTACGCCGGCTCAGTCTTGGACGGGGTTTCAGCTGGTGGCTATGCGGTTACGGCCGTCGCGTTTGGCTTCGTAGAGGGCTTGGTCGGCGATTTTGATGAGTTGGTCGGGTTGGCCGGTGTTGGGGACGGTGGAGGTGAGTCCGATGCTGATCGTGACGATGGCGGTGTCTGTTTCGGCGTGCGGTTCGGCTAGGTCGGCTACGGCTTGGCGGACGCGTTCGGCGACCACCCGCGCGCCGTCGGTATCGGTGGCCGGCATCACGATGCAGAACTCTTCGCCGCCGTATCGTGCGGCCAGGTCGGTGATGCGGACGCTGCCTTTGATCGTACGGGCGACCAGGCGCAGGCATTCGTCGCCGCCTTGGTGTCCGTAGTGGTCGTTGTATTTCTTGAAGTGGTCAATGTCGATCATCGCCAGTCCGATCGACTCCCGCGAGCGCAGCCCCTGCAGCCACTCGGCTTCGAGGACGTCGGACAGCCGGCGCCGGTTCGGCAGGCCGGTGAGCGGGTCGGTGATGGCGAGCAGTTCCAGGCGTTGGTTTGCCTCGGCCAGTTCTTCGGTGCGTTCGGCGACCTTGCGTTCCAGCGAGGCGTATACCAGGGCGTTGTCGATCGACACGGTCAGTTGCCCGGCGATGAGCAGGACCGCGTCGAGGCGGCCCGGCGAGAAGGCCCGGCGAGTGAGCCGGTTCTCCAGCAGCAGCATGGCCCGGGGTACGCCCTGGCTGAGCACCGGTACCACGAGCAGTGAGCATTGCTGCATTCCGGCCAGGTAGGGGTCGCGAGCTACCCGGTCGTCACGGGAGGTGTCGTCGATCAGCATCGGTTCGCGGGTGCGTTCGGCGTAGCGCAGCGCGGTCAGCGGGAGCAAGCCCCGGCTGGCGGCCTCGGGCAGGCTCAGCGCTTCGTGTCCGGTGTCGGTGGGCAGTGCCCAGCCGTTGGTGTGGTCGTCCCAGAGGATCACGCGGACCGTGGTGGCGCCGGTCATCGCGCTGAGGACCTGTTCCACGCGTTGGCGAAGTCGATCCAGGTCAGTCTCGGAGCTCAGCGCGCGGGCGGCTTCCAGCACGGCCATCAGGTCGATCACCTCGGTGGACACATTGACACTCTGCGAGGTACCCAACGTCGTCGCGCCCGCGGTGCTCGTACGCGCTGCGGCCAGGACTGAGGCGAGGAACGGGTGCTGCTGGTGCATCTGGCGGACCTTGCCGTGCGCGCCCCACCCGGCATACCCGCGGCAGGCCTCGACGAGCAGATGCTGTGCGACGTGTTCCATCCGGTGCGCCAGGAAGAACAGCCCGGCGCGTTCGGCGATCAGCGCCGCGTGCCACGGCCGTACGGCACCGGACGCATCGCACGCGGCGGCGTCGAACGCGGCCGCGGCGGCGGCGAAGTCGCCGGTCGCCCACGCCCGCTCGGCTTCGGCCAGGTGGTGCAGGTGTCGGAAGTTGCCAGGCTGATCAGCGGCGCGCTCGGCCAGGAAGTCTCGGCTGCGGTCCAGGTCAGCCAGGGCCGCCGCCCGCTGCTCGCCCTCGCCGTCCCGGACCCGCGCGGCTGCGCTGAGCGCAGCCAGCGCGTGCGCCTGCGCGTTGTCATAGGTCGCCGTGATAGCCGGCAGCAGCGGCGTCATCGCGGTGATGTGCCGGGTGAGGGCGGCGCTGTCGGAGAACACGGCCGCGGCCACGGCCCGGGTGATGTGGAAGACGGCTGCCGCGACGGGGTTGCCGGTCAGTGCCGCGAGGTGAGCGCCGGAGTCGAAGGTGTCGTCGGTGAACGATCCCGGCGCTGCGGTTTCCCCGCGCAGGGCCCGGTTGAGCTGGTGGTATGACTGAAAAGCTGCTGTGGAGTGGTCGTAGCCGATCCGCTCGCACAGCGCGAGGGCGGCGTCCACCTCGGCGGCGAGCGCGTCCAGGTCTGCGGCGCAGTCGAACGTCTGCGGCATCGACGCGTGGTAGGTGTTGGCGGCGTTCTGCAGGTCGCCGCCGCGTAGCAGCCCGTCGCGGGCGTCGTGGGCCAGGCGCACCCCGGCCTCGAGTGGCTCGAACCAGGCGATGGTGCCGACTGCATGCAGGAACTTGGCCTGGGAGGTGTCCGGTTCGTATCCGCGGGCTTCGCCGACCGCGAGGACCCGGCGTACCGCCTGGTATCCGGCCTGGTAGTCCCCGCGTACCGAGATGGTGACGAGGGCGACATAGCTGAACGGTCCGACCAGCGCAGCGGCCGGGCCGTGCCCTGCCCAGATCTTGCCGGCCTGCAGGACCAGCCAGGCCAGGGTCGCTTGATCGGAGAAGAACGCCGGCGGGGTCAGCCGGTTGATCACCCGGGCGACCGCGACCAGCCGCGGGTCGGTGAGTTCAGGACGGCGCAGGTCGTCCTCGGCGTCGCCGTCGGCCAGCCAGGCGTACAGCGCGTCCAGGCCGGCGCCGATGGCGGGGCCCAGCGCGTCGCCGTGCGGCACCGCCACGCCGAGCCGGTCGAGCAGGTCGAGCCCCAACGCCAGCGCCTCGGCGAACAGGCCGCGGTTGGTCAGGCTGACGATCTGCGCGCAGGCCGCGTCGGCGTGAGCAACCGGATCCGGGCCGTCCGCCGCCAGCAGCTGATACACCTCGTCCGCGTCGGCTAAGCAGCCCAGGCTGCACAACGCGGCGTGCCAGTCCGTCTGCAGCTCCCGGAACACCGCGTCCGCAGGGTCCACCACTCGGATCGCTGCCGCCAGCAGTTTCTCGGCTGCGGTGTAGTTGCTGACCAGTCGGGCCGCGGTCGCCGCCGAGCGCAGCAGCGACGCCACCTCACGCCGCTCGTCCGGATCGGACAGCTCGCCGGGCAGTGTGTCGACGGCGGACAGGTACTGCTGGGCCGCGGCCAGAGCGTAGTCAGGCTCGACCGCCAACCGCCGCGCCACTGCCAGGTGCAGGCGAGCCCGCTCGTGCGGCTCTAGCCGTGCGTGCGTCGCTTGCTGCACCCGGTCGTGGCGGAAACTCGCCACCGCGGCATCGTCGCGGTCCACCACGACCAGGCCGTCCTCCACCCCGGGCAGCAACCAGGTGTCGATTACCGCCGCGGGTTCGCGCAGGCGACCCGCAGTAGTTGCAGGTCGACGTCGCCGCCCAGGCAGGCCATCACCTCGAGCAGGTGCCGGGCCGGCGCGGGCAAAGCCTCGATCCGCGCGGCGAGCAGATCGACCACATCGCCCTTGCTCACGAACCGGCGCACCGTCACCGGATCCCAGCACCACCGCTCACCCTCGGGCACCAACGCACCCTCGCGGCGCAACGCGTTGAGCAACTCCAGGGTGTCGAACGGATTCCCGCCGGTCCGCGCGCCCAGCGCCTCAGCCAGCGGCGCCGCCTCGATCGCGGGCAACCGCAGCATCTCGGCCAGCAACGCACCCAGATCGCCCGGCGTCAGATTCGCCAGATGCAACTCACCGCCACCACCACCGGTGCGGCGCACCCGGGCCAGCACCGCCGTCAGCGGATGCGCCGCATCCACCTCGGCCTCCCGGAACGCGCCCAGCACCAACACACCGGGCAGCGCCGGCTCGTCCAGCACGACGTCCAGGAACCCGAACGCGGCCGGCCCCGCCCACTGCAGATCATCAACGAACAGGACCACCGGGTGGGCGCTACCTGCGACAGCGCGCAACACCTCAAGGCTGGCCCGCCGGATCCGGGCGACCGTCCGCCACGGCTCATCGACATCCTGCTCCGGTGCGACGCCCAGCAGCGTCGCGAACGGTGGCATCACCGCCGCCGCCAGCCCGGCGTCGGCGCCGAGCACCTCCAACAGCCGAACCCGCAGCCGGGCGACTTCCTCGTCCGGCTCAGCCAGCAACTGCGCACCCAGGGCACAAAACGCCCGCAACACCGCGTCCGCGCCGAGATCACGCCGGTACTGGTCGAACTTACCGGTGACGAACCGGCCACCCGCCGCCGACACCATCGGCCGCAACTGCTCGATCAACGCGGTCTTACCCACCCCCGGCGCCCCGGTGACCATAGCGACACCACGAGCACCGGCGACCGCCGCGGCGAACAGCGCACGCAGCTCGGCCAGGGCGCCTTCGCGGCCGACCAGCCGCGCCGGCGGCGCCAGCCGCATCGGGAAGTCGCGCTCACCCAGCACGAAATCGGTCGGGGCCCCGCGGCCGTGCGCGTTGCGGAGCCGGGCCAGGTCGTGGGCCAGGCCCTCACCGCTCTGGTATCGCTGCTCGGGCTCCTTGTCCAGCAGCCGCATGATGATCGCCGACAACAGGCCCGGGATCTGCGGGTTCACCTCGGCCGGCGGCACCGGCACCCGGGCCAGGTGGTCGTGGATCAGGGCGAGCGGGTCACCGTCGCGGCCGAACGGCGGTTCGCCGGTGGCCAACTCGTACAACGTCGCGCCCAGCGCGTACAGATCGGCGCGATGATCCACCGACCGTCCGGTACGCCCGGTCTGCTCAGGCGCCAGGTACGGCAACGTACCCGCCAACCCCTGCTCCAACACGGCGGCGAACCGATCCTCGGCCAGCATCGTGGACAACTCGAAATCGATCAGAATCGGCTGCCGGCCGAATGCCGGCACCCCGTTGACGACCGGTATCAGAATGTTCGCCGGGCAGACATCACGATGCACCACCCCGCGGCGACGCACCGCCGCCAACGACCCGGCCAGCCCGCACGCCACCTCCAGCAACGGCCCGACCTGCCACGGCACCGGCAACGCGGCCAGCGTGCACGCAGGGGTGTCGACGAAGACCAGGACGCCGTCGTCGGCCGCGCCCGGCGCCAGCTGCGGCGTCCCCTCGACACCGTCGAGGCGGCGTAACACCGACAACTCGCGACACAACCGATCCGCCGCGCCCGACCCCAGCGGCAGCTTACGGACAACAGACCGCAACCCATCCGCCGAGCGCACCCGGATCACCCGGGTACGCTCACTGTCGTACAACACTTCTTCCGGCCTGCCGGTGAACACCGACTCAAACGTCACGAACCCCCCATCGGCACAGTCGGACGCAACGCTGAGGAATACCGCAAACCCGGTTGTCCGGTGACAGAGACGTTCGGGCGCCGCGCCTTCTCGGCGGTAGATCCGTGCGTCTTCGGCGCCGACGGCATGCATAGCCATGTACAGGGACCGTCCAACACGCTAGCGACGTAGGGCGTTCGGTCCACCTGAGATGACCCCTCCCGCACTGGCGGGAAGGCTTGGTACCGCAGCAGCACTGGGTTCGCCTTTTCGCCGTCGGCCTCCCTCAGTCAGCGGGGAATAGGTCATCGAGGCCGGTGAGGGAAAGGTGCACCTGACCTGCAAGGATGTGAGTGTCTAGATCATATCCACAGTAGAAAAAGGTGCACCTTTCCGGTGAGTAAGAGTACGGGATGGGCTGCGCGGCTGCAGGTGGCCGTGGGCGGTAGGGGTCTGGTCGGGCACGCGGGCGCGATTCTGGTGCGGCAGTGCGCGGATCGGACCGGTCTGACGGGTGCGTTGAACGCGGTGTTGCCACGCGGTAGCGGGCCGGGGTGGTGGGATCGGGGCACGGTACTGGCCTGTCTGGCGACCGCGATCGTGCTCGGCGCGACCAGCATGTCCGACATCGGGCTGCTCGCGCATCAGGCCCTCGTTTTCGCGGATCCGCCGTCGGAATCGACTGTGCGCCGGGCTCTGGCCGAGTTGGACGAGACAGCCCTGCGCCGGATCGCGAAAGCCCGGGCGCGGGTCCGGGCCGGGGTGTGGGAGCTGCTCGCCCGCCGGCCGCAAGGGTTTCCGTGGCTGTGCGTGGCCGGGAAACTTTTGACCGGGTGGGTGATCATCGACATGGACGCCACCCTGATCACCGCGCACAGTGACAAGCAGGGCGCGGCGGCCACGTTCAAGAAGGGCTACGGACACCATCCATTGGGGGCGTGGTGTGCGAACACGGCGGAAGTCTGGCCATGCTGCTCCGCCCCGGCAACGCCGGATCGAACACGGTCACCGACCACATTCGGGTGCTGGGCGACGCGATCGCCCAGCTGCCGGTGTCCTACCGGCGCAAGATCCTGGTCCGGGTCGACGGGGCCGGCGCCACCCACGACCTCGTGAAACACCTGGACCGGATGAACCGGGCCTGGCGCAGCGTGAAGTTCACCGTCGGCTGGACCATCACCGGCACCGACGAGACCGCGATCGAGCAACTACCCGAGACCGCGTGGACCGACAGCCTGCAACAGGACGGCACCGCCATCGCCACGGCGCACACCGCGGAACTGACCGGCCTCAACCAGCGAGCCGGCAACTGGATCGCCGGGCTACGGCTGATTGTCCGGGCGCACCAAACCCTGCGCCCGGCACGCGAAGAACCTCACCGCGTTGGAGAAACGCACCGGCTGGCGATACGCGATCGTCGCCACCAACATCACCCGGATCTGGGGTATACCCGGCTCGCATCAGCCGCAATGGCTCGACGCCCTGCACCGCGCCCACGCCGGCGTCGACGACCGTGTCCGGACCAACAAGGCCATAGGCCTGCGCAAACTGCCCTCCAAAGACTGGACCGTCAACCAGGGGCTGGGTGCTGGCCGCGAACATCGCCTGCGATCTGGACGCCTGGACCCGGCTGCTCGGCCTGCACGACCAACCCGACCTGGTTCACGCCGAACCCGACACGCTGCGCTACCGGATCCTGCACCTACCCGCGAAACTCGCCACCCACGCCCGCCACAAGATCCTGTCCATCCCCGACACCTGGCCCTGGGCCGACGCATTCCAACAATGCTGGCAACGCCTCAGCCTGATCCCCCTGCCCACCTAACCCTCACCCCGAGCCCTACCAGCAGAAAGACACATCCGGCACCAGGAGAACCGGCGCGACCGCAGCGACACGCGGCGCACCCAACCCCCATCACCAGGGACAAAACGGTCAGCCGAAACAGACTACGAGGGATCGATACCCTCTGACGGATTGAGGCCGGCATGGTCCTATCGGACGGGCGACCGTATTCTGCTCTGCGCAAAGGCCTTCCGTCACGGATCGACGAGATCGCCGCGAGGTCGGCTGTTATCGAATTCTAAACACTCTCTAAGGTCTTTGTAATTCTCCCAGCGTGCGGCTTGCGAGGCCAGGCCTGATTCGCTTTTCAAGACGCCTACGGACGGCCGATTCCCGGACGCTCCATTGACGCTGGATGTCGCTGATCGCTACGTTATTCTCGTCGCTCGAGATGGCCTCGGACCTGGGTGTGGCCCCGTGCTGGATTGTGTGTCGCGAACGCCTTCGAATGAAGAAAGGCAGTCCTGTGGCGTTGGAAAGTGAAACGTTGTATGCCATGGTCTACATGGACGCCGAGCTCAACCACAGCTCGGGATATTTCGTCGATGACGAAACGTCCCTGGAAAGCGCCCAGGTGGCGAAGATCAATGCGATTCTGGAGCGGTGCGACGTCCGCCCTTCAATGCGAGTGCTCGATGTCGGCTGTGGCTGGGGTGCGACCGCCCGTGTCGCGGCCGGTCGATACGGGGCGGCCGTCACCGGAATCACGCTCAGTGGCGAACAGCATCGATATGCCGTCCGGCGGCAGGAGAAAGACCCGACCGATCCGCTGATTGACTACCGGGTCCAACGCTGGGAGGAATTCTCGGAGCCGGTGGATCGGATCGTCTCGGTCAATTCATTCGAGAACTTCGAGAACAAGCAGGACTTCTTCGCACATTGCCGCGGCCTGCTTTCCGCCGGTGGGATCATGGTCCTACTCGCGGTCACCGCGGACCGCCCGATATTTCGGGTCTGGTCGAAGAACCAGATGTGTAGGTCAGCGGTCGAGGCCGGCTTCGATGTTCGAGTCTCCGAGTCGCTCGCCTCACATTACGCCCGCACCCTGGACCTTTTCGTCGACAATCTCAAGAGCCGTCGTTCTCTGGGCGAGGCGGTTGTGGGCGAAGCTCGCCTCAACCGGCATATCGCGTACTACTCGCGATGTGCCTCTCTGCTTCGTTCGGGGACGAACGACATGTTCGAGTTCACCTTCGTGGCCCGTTGAGCGGAGAATTCACCATGACAACCCCGCAGCAGATGCGGCGAGATCTGATCCGCATGATCGCGCGTGCCAACACCGGACACATACCGTCGAATCTGTCGGCCGTTGAAATCGTCTACACCCTGTTCTTGCGGGTCTTGAAGCTGGACCCGGAACGCCCCGACTGGCCGGACCGGGATCGTTTCATCGCGAGCAAAGGCCATTGCGCGGCGGCGATCTATCTTGCTATGTCCGCCGTCGGCATCATCGACCGTCAGCGCCTGGACGACTTCAATGTGGATGGCGGGGACGTCCCGGCGACCATCCTCCGATACGGCTTGCCCGGCATAGAGCCCGGTGGGAGCCCGTTGGGCCGAGGGCCGTCGATCGGCATCGGTACGGCCGTGGCGGCGAAACGCGACGGCCGGGACTCCCGGACGTACGTACTGGTCGGGGACGGCGAATGTCAAGAGGGCCAGATATGGGAGGCGGCGATGTTGGCCCCTACTCTCGGCCTGGACAACCTCGTGGTGGTCGTCGACGAGAATCGGCTTCAGGGATCGTTCGAGACCAGAGATGTCGTCGCCGCGGATCTGGGCGCCCGATTCACCGCGTTCGGTTGGCAGTGCCACCGAGTCGACGGTCATTCGGTGGCGGAGCTGGAGACGGCGCTGCTCGCCCCCCAGGATCGGCCGAAGGTCGTCATCGCGGCCACTATCAAAGGCAAGGGCGTACCAATGATGGAAAACGAGACCGGATGGCATGGCCGGGCGCTCACCTTCGCTGAACTGACGACGAGTCTGCGAGGTTTTCGGTGACCACGGTCGGTGAGGTGGTGGGCGAACATCTCTTGCGGGTGGGAGCCGAGGCGGGCGACACGTATCTGATCTACGCCGACGGCAGGCTGAGAGGCGTGGAACCTTTCATCGAGAAGTTCCCGGATCGATTCCTGAACGTCGGAATCGCGGAACAGAATGCGGTTTCCATCGCGGCGGGACTGGCGCACAGCGGAAAGCAGGTGTATCTCTGGAACAACACCACCTTCCTGCTCTATCGTCCGTTCGATCAGATTCGGGTGGACGCGGCGTTCTCCAGAACCCGGCTGCGCCTGATCGGCACCAGCGCGGGACTCACCCGCAGCAAATCCGGGATCATCAACATCGCGGTGGAGGATGTTGCGATCATGCGGGCCTTGCCGAACATGACCGTGGTATGTCCCGGCGACCTTCACGAAGCGCGTGCGCTCCTGAACCAGTGTCACCAGTTGGACGGCCCGGTATACGTGCGTTTCCCGCTGGAGAATTACGAGCTTCCCGAAATCCACCGGCCCGATACGAAGGTCACGCTTGGTCATGCAATCACGGTCAGGGACGGTGATGACGCGGCACTCATCGCCACTGGCCACATGTTGCCGGTCGCACTGGGGTGGATCGACGAGTTCGCCAAGGCGGGGCTTCGCGTACGACTTGTCAGCATGCCGAGCATCAAGCCGTTCGATGCCGGATCCGTCGTGACACTCGTAGCCGAACAGCTTCCGATCATCACGGTGGAGGACCACTCGACAATCGGTGGCCTGGGCAGTGCCGTGGCCGAGGCCATTGCTGAGACCGGGCGTGGCGTTCCGTTCCGTCGCATCGGCGTCCCCGACCGGTATCCGTACGTCGTCGGCAGCTTGGGGTACCTGACCGAACACTTCGGTATGCCAGGGGTTTCCGAGCTCCGAGCGTGGATAGTCGATCAAGTTTCGGCGCGGAGCGCGCGCGAAGCCGAGGTTGGGAAATGATGGCGAAGACGCAGAGGAACGACATTCTTCAAGCGCGGATTCTTTACGAGCGTTTGTTGCGCATGATCTCCGGCGATGGAGAGCTGCTCGCACTGCTCGACACGCTTCCACAAGAAAAACGGCAGGCCAACCTACTGCTCAGCGTCGCAAGATACCACGGCGGCCGCATTGATGATCCGGCTGCGCTATGCGATTACATCAAATTGAACTGGCCCGCGATCGAGATCGAGATGTGTAACCGTGCCCAGCAGACGAACGAAGCCGGCCGCTGTGCCACTCTACTGCCGATTCTCGCCGCGTTGCCGCAGCCGCTGGCTTTACTCGAGGTAGGCGCGTCCGCCGGTCTGTGTCTTTATCCGGACCGGTACTCGTACCGCTACGGTGCTCACACGGTCGGCACTGGCGGACCGACCATCGAGTGCACGGCGAACGGAGTGCGACCGCCGGACAGGCTGCCCGAGGTGGTGTGGAGAGCGGGGCTGGATCTGAAACCGCTCGACATCACCGACTCCGCGGACCTGGCGTGGCTCGACAGCAACATCTGGCCGCCGCACCCGCGCCGCCGCGCCCGTCTTCGGGAAGCGGCAGCCGTGGCGGCCGCGGAACCTCCACATCTCGTCCGCGGTGACCTCGTGGATGACCTGCCCGCGTTGGCTGCACAAGCGCCAGACGATGCGACCCTGGTGGTGTTCCATACGGCGGTCATGTATCAGCTGTCGGTGTCGCGGCGGAAGGCGTTCTCCGACCTCGTGAGTCAGTTGCCGGGGCACTGGATCGCCAACGAGGCCCGCGGTGTGCTGCCCTACGACAGCCTGCCGGCTCCGCCCGCGGTGCTGCGTCACAACGTTCTCGCGCTGGACGGGACGCCGCTCGCCTGGGCCCAGTGGCACGGTCAGGAAGTCGTCTTCTTCGCCGACATCAACCAGGCTGAATAGCTATGCGGCCTCGCCGGAAGAGATTAAAAGCCCCTTACTTTGGTAGATATGAGGTCGGAAAATCATGATCTGTGTTCCCTTCATCGTGCGCCTATTGAGGTTCGAACGATGACGAGCGCCGTGATTCGCTGGGGCGGTGTGGGTATCGAGTTGGAGTGCGCCGACACCGCCGTACTGAGTTATATCGCCGGCCAGCACTATTGCGTCATCGAGGTGCCCGGCTCGGATGCCTCCTTCCGGCTGCGCGTCGACACCGCCGCCCCGGCGACGCCGGCGGCTGATTTCGTCGATGAGCGGCGCAGCTTCGGGGATTGGACCTATCGGCACGAGTTCGACGGCGAGGTGCACACCCTGCGCTCGGGAGCCGGTCATGAGGCGCCGCATCAGTTGCTGACGCCGGACTGGCGAAGCTGGACCTTGCGCGTCGGCTCGGCGGGGGCCGGTGTCATCGCGTGCAGGGTGATTCGGGAGCTCATCCGGGAGCACGTCCTGAGCGCGGGCGCCCAGATGTGCCACGGCTCCGGGGTATTGCTCAACACTAACGGCGCCGGACTGCTCTTCCTCGGCGACTCCGGGGCGGGTAAGACCACGCTGGCGACGGTGCTCGCGGCCCGGCAGCGTGGCTGGACGGTGGCCACCGACCGGGTGATGGTGGCGCGGAGCGGCGCCGCGGGCGAGTGGTGGATGACCGGCATCCCGACCACCACACGGCTGGGCGAGGGCGCGCTGCGGGCGCTGATCGGCGAGATCATCCCGGAGCGGAGGAGCCTTGCCCGGCAGGCCGTGGACGGCGGTGCGATTCGGGACAAGTGGCCGTTCAGCAACCTGGAGGCGGCATCCTGGCTGCGGGTGGGCTTCGCCTCGGCCAGCCCGATCGCCGCGCTGGTGGTTCTGGGACGGGCCGGCCCGGAGGCACCGCTCGAGATTACGCGGATATCTGGCGACGACGCGGCGGCGGCGATCACCCCGCACCTGCTCGGGGACGACCGTGACTCCCCGACGATGTGGCTGCGGCCCGATGCGGGAATCCCGCCGGCCGGTCCGCAGGGCGCAGATCTGGCCGGCGGGTTGCCGTGCTTCCGGATGTCCTGGTCTCCGGCGCGGCATTTCCCCGTCGTGGAGGAGCGGTTGATCGACGCGATGGACCAGTCTTTGCAGCTCGCGACGTAGCGAAACGGGCCGTGGTGTCCTTTCCGGACCCTCCGGTTCGGACGCCCGGATCGGAGGCGATCGTGAAGAAGTGTCGGAGTTACCTCTGTATCCCGTCCGGAGGTATCGCAGACGGAACCGGCAGGTACCGCCGTAGCCGAGGCTAGATCTCAAGTCAAGGGGCTAGTCCAAGGAGAACGAAGATGAGCGGGAAGATCCGACTCGGTAGCCGTACGAGGGTATGGGTGGCCACCGCGGCAGCCGGACTGGCCGTTGCGGCCGGGTTCGGGGTCGTCACGACCCACGGAGACCCGGCCGCCTCCGGAGTTCACGCAACCGCCGATCGCGCAGTCGCCGAGAATCCGCAGGACTCCGGCGAGGGCCCGAACCTCTGATCCACATGGGACTGCGTTCTGGCGCCGGACCGCGTGATCGCAGCCGGCCGACCGGGGCGTCGGCCCGGACTCTCCATTTGGGCCGAATCTGAGAGGGGGAGAAGTGGTGGCGCTGACGGGCATGCAGAGCGTCGGCCCGTATCCGGCGGAGAAGGCGGTCGAGAAGAGGTCGTCGTACACCTACCGGATTCTCGGGGCCTTTGAAGTACGGCGGGACGGGCGCCGGATCGAGATTCCGCGCGGCAACGCCCTGAATCTGCTGGCGACACTGGTGTTGAACGCCAACGCACTGATGACCGCGGATGTCCTTTACGAGCGGCTCTGGGGAGACCGGCCACCCAAAACGGCTCGGGCCGTGCTGCAGAACTGCGTGTCTCAGCTGCGGTCGCCGCACGACGCGCGGGCTGTTCCCCTGCCGATCCTGACGGGTCCGAAGGGCTATTCGATCCGGGTTCCCCCCGGCGCGATCGACCTGCATCAGTTCGATTCCATGGCGGCCAGAGCCGAGGAGGCCCTGGCTGCGGGTCGCCAGACCGAAGCCGCGGACCTGTTGCATGACGCGTTGCTGTTCTGGTCCGGCGATCCGCTACCGGAGATCACGGCGCCCGGTCTGCGTCAGACCGAGATCCGGCATCTCGCCGAGCGCCGGGCGGCCATTCTGGACCGCTGGGCCGACCTGGAGATCGGCGCCGGGCGCGCGGGCCGGGTCATCCCGGACCTGCGGGCCGCGGTAGCTGCCACGCCCGCCGAGGAACGCCTGCGCTATCAGCTGGTGCGGGCGCTGGTCGGCAACCAGCAGATCGGCGAGGCAAGCCGTTACCTGCGGGAGACCGAGACGATTCTCCGGGAACGCTACGGGCTTGAGGCCGGCCCGATTCTGGAGAGATGGTGGCGACAACTCCTCGCACCGGTCTCCGCCGCGGACTACCGCTTGCCACACCTAGTCAACCTCTGAACAGGACCTCTTGCCGAAGGAGTGCGAGATCTATGAGCCGTTCCCTTGCCGTTGCCGTTGCCGGCGCCGGTTCCTGCTTTTCCAGTCTGGTGCAATTCGCCGCTATGGCCCGGCAGCAGCCGGCGCAGCTGGCCGGCGTCATGCATGAGCGGATCGGCGGCTACGCCCTGAGTGACCTCAAGTTCGTCGCCGCCTTCGATGTCGACCGGGAAAAGGTCGGTCTGGATCTGAGCAAGTCGATTCTCCAGTCCCACGTCGCCGCGGTCGCGCACGTCGCGGTCGAGCCGATGGACGTCGCGGTTGAGCCGGGACCTCTGCTCGACGGGCTGGACGGCCCACTTGGGCAGGTCATCACCGCCCACCCGGACAGCACCGACATGGACCCTGACGTCATCCGCCGTCGGTTGGTCGAGACCGGCGCCGAGGTTCTGATCTGTCTGCTGCCGACCGGATCGACCGAGGGCGTACAGACATACGCTCGGGCCGCTGCTCTGGCCGGAGTGGCGTTTGTCAACGCGACGCCGGAGCCGGTCGCGCACGACGCCGATCTAGTGGCGCTGTTCGAGAGCCGGGGCGTACCACTGCTCGGCGACGACCTCCGTAGCCATCTCGGCGCGACTGCTCTGCACACCGCGCTGCTGGACCTGCTCCACTCGCGGGGTCTGCAGGTGGTCAACACCTACCAGCTCAACGTCGGCGGGAATACCGACTTTCTCAACCTGGCCGACCCGGTGCGCTCGGCGAGCAAGCAACGTTCGAAGCGGCGGGCACTGTCGGCTGCCGGGATC
>DASRYP010000714.1:0-3635 GCA_035687165.1 Actinoplanes sp.
ACATGGCGGGGTGGCGATCACTCTCCGTGAATTGGCTAACGGAGCCACGGAATGGATCGGTCGAGCAGTCCACGCGTTTGCAATTCGTGCCGCAACGGGATCTTCTCGTCGATGTATCCGTCCCAATTGACACCCCAGTGATTGGCGGTGTGGGTTGCTTCGCCGAGCAATTGCCGCTGAACCGGCGTGCGGTTGGCCCACCACTGGCTGTCCTTGTCGATCGGCATGTCGTCGAGCGGCCGGATCCACCGGTAGGTGTAGCCGACGAACAGCATCTTGCGGGTCACCGCGCTGCGGTTGACCGACCGCGAGTGCCACAGCCGGCGATCGAAGACGAACGCGTCGCCCGGGTTCGCCGTGATCTCCACGGTGCCGCGCGGATCACTGCCGTCCGCGGTGCGGTCCAGGGTGTTGCGTCGGTGGCTGCCCGGGATGACCTTGGTGGCGCCGCGCCCGGTGCGGGTCAGGTCGGAGAGCACGTAGGCGACCTTCAGCGACAGCATCGGCCGGGGCTGATCGTCGTACAGCGACTCCGGGTCGGAGTTCTGCCGGTAGCCGTCCTGGTGCCAACCCCATGCCGGGGGCTCCTCGTGCGGTGTCGGCGGGGTCACGTCGAGGTGGTTGTGGTGCGAGTAGATGTTCCACCCGGCCAGGCCCCACACGTACGGGAACGTCGTCGGCTGGGTCAGCAGCTCGCCGAACTCCTCGTCCCGGTCCAGGAAGCCGAGCAGGTGCAGGGTCCCGTCCGGCTTGAGCCGGCCGCCCGCGCGCTCGGCGGCGTAGACCCGGTCGACGGCCGCCTCGAGCCGGGCGCGACGCTGCTCGGTTAGTGCGCCGCGAATGAGCAGAATACCTTCCCGCTGGAACTCGTCGCGCTGTTCGGGCGTGATCGCCTCGAATCCGGTCGGATTCATTCCGGTCCCCCTCAAGCATTTGTTGTTCAGATGTCCCGCGAGATCCGATGCTTCACGGTAAAAGACGCCGCGACCGGGCCACTGCGTTGCATCGAGGCGAGAACTAATCGCAAATCGGCATACTCGGTCACGCTCTGTAATTGCGCCTAGGCTTCGGGAACTCGCGCTGGACTCCTCGCCGCCGGGTGGGTGGGTGGGTGGGGAAATCTCACCCACCCGGCGATGAACCGCCGTCGATCTTCCCCGTTGTAGTCCCGGCAGCAACTCGTTCAACCATCTGAAGGATCTTCATGACCAGCAAGGCCTCGTTCTTCCTGACCAGGGCCATCGAGGTAGCCTTGATCATCTTTGGCGCCTTCATCTTCATCGGTGACGGGGATGGGCAGCTGAACTCCCTGGCCATCTGGGACCTGATCGCCGTCGTCTACATCGCGATCCGCATCGTGCGGATGCGGCGAAGCGGCCGGGCGGACCAGCGCAGCGAATGGCTGGACCGTGGCCTCGGCGGCAAGTTCGGGCTGATCTTCACCATCCTGAGTAGCCTGGTCGGCATCTCGGCCGGTATCGCGATCGTGGTCGACGACGGTGACCAGCAGGTGCTCGCGAAGGCGCTCGGCGTTCCCGCCGTGCTGCTGGCCTGGGCCATCCTGCACTTCGGTTACGCCGAGCGGTACGCCAAGCAGTTCTACTCCGTCCCGCCCGAGGAAGCGCCCCTGGCCTTCCCGAACTGCGAGCGCCCGAGCTTCGTCGAGTTCGCCTACTTCTCGTTCACCCTCGGCACGACGTTCTCGGTGAGCGACGTCGAGACGCAGACGACCGACATCCGCCGCCAGATCCTGGCCCACTCGATCCTGGCGTTCATCTACAACACCGCCAGCATCGGTATCGCCGTCAGCGTCATCACGGGCTGACGACCCGCGCGAACCAGGAGAGCGCGCCGCGTATCCGGCGTAACGCCACGAAGGTGGCCCGCAGTGCCTCGAACCGCCGAGCCCGGTGGGTTGGAGCGCGCCGCTCTCTGCTGGCGTTGGTGCTGGTCGCTCGCAGTCGGGCTGGCCGGCACCGCACGGGCTGCCGTGCCACTGTTCATGAGCCCGAAGGCGGCTTCGGCGGCTTCGCGGTGTCGTCGGTGTCGCTGGCGGGCGGGGCGGGAGCATCCGCGACCGCCAGCTCCGGGGCGAGGCTGGCCACCCCCACCCCCTGCGCCAGCGCCGCGTCGGTGGTGGCCTCCCCGACGGTCTCGTCCGCGATCGTGTCCAGGCCGGACTTGGTCCGCAGCGGGATCTCCGGCAGGAACAGGAAGATGATCAGGCCGATCGCCATGATCCCGGCCGCGATCAGGAAGACCATGTCCATCGAGTCGGAGAAGCCGGCCTTGAACGGGAAGGCCAGGACCGGGTTCACGTGGTTGAGGAACGACGTGTCGTTGATGGCTGACGAGTTCATCTCGCCCCCGCTGCGCAGCGCCTCGATCACCGGACGGTTCGCCGGGTCGTTGACCACCGCCGGGTTGGACACGGCCTGCCGGAAGGCGGGCGACGCGTTCCGGAACTGATCCGCGATGTTGCCGCCGACTGTGGAGAAGAGCAGGGACAGGAACAACGCCGTACCCGCCGTCGCGCCCATCTGCCGGAAGAACGTGGCCGACGACGTCGCGACCCCGATCTCGCGCGGCGACATCGCGTTCTGCACGGCCAGGGTGATCGGCTGCAGGATCAGACCCAGACCCAGACCGAGTACGGCCATGAAGAT
Organism: Actinoplanes sp.; assembly: GCA_035687165.1. Lineage (GTDB taxonomy): Bacteria > Actinomycetota > Actinomycetes > Mycobacteriales > Micromonosporaceae > Actinoplanes. Next base: position 2,667 of record DASRYP010000714.1, read on the forward strand.
TCCGGTACGCCAGTAGGGTGTGGTGACGCCGATCAGGTGGATCAGGAACAGCCCGATCGCGGCCAGCGCCGCACCCGTCACCGGGAAGATCTTGTAGCGGCCGGTGCGACTGATCAGCTGGCCCGCGACGATAGAGCCCACCATCAGGCCCGCCGTCAGGGGCAGCAGTTGCAGGCCCGACTCGGTGGGCGTCGCCCCACGCACGATCTGCAGATAGAGCGGAAGCAGCGCCAGGCCGCCGAACATGCCGAGGCCGACGATGAAGCCACCGATCGCGGTGAGGCTGAACGTGCGGTTGCGGAAGAAGCGCAGCGGGATCAGCGCCTCCTCGCCCATCCGCCGCTCGGTCCAGATGAACAGGGCGATGCCGACCACCCCGATGGCGTACGCGATACTGGCCCGCGGCGAACCCCACCCCCAGTCGCGGCCCTGTTCGGCCACGATGAGCAGGGGAACCAGGCCGACGGTGATCCAGAGCGCGCCCCACCAGTCGATCCGGTGGTCGCGCCGCACCTGGTCGATCCGGAGCACCCTGGCCACGACGATCAGCGCGACGATGCCGATCGGGACGTTGACCAGGAACACCCACCGCCAGCCGGTGATGCCGAGGATGCTGTTCGCGCCGGCGAAGAAGCCGCCGATGACCGGGCCGATGACGCTCGACGTGCCGAACACGGCCAGGAAGTAGCCCTGGTAGCGGGCTCTTTCCCGGGGTGGCACGATGTCGCCGATGATGGCCAACGCCAGCGAGAAGAGCCCGCCGGCGCCAAGGCCTTGGAAGGCGCGGAAGGCGGCCAGCTGGTACATCGAGTCCGCGAACGAGCTGGCCGCCGAGCCGATCACGAAGATGCCGATCGCGGCGAGGAAGAACTTCTTGCGGCCGTAGATGTCGGAGAGCTTGCCGTACAGCGGCGTCGAGATCGTCGAGGTGATCAGGTAGGCAGTCGTGACCCAGGCCTGCGCGCTGAG
>DASRYP010000715.1:0-3893 GCA_035687165.1 Actinoplanes sp.
CGTCGCTCAACCTCATGAAGTTCCTCAAGGCCGACGGCGGCTTCGAGGTCGAGAAGTTCGTCAAGAGCGTCGAGTTCGTCATCACCGCGATGGACATCTCGATCTGCTTCGCCGACTTCCCGACGCCGAAGATTCGTGACACCACTCGGGCCTACCGCCAGCTCGGCATCGGGTACGCGAACCTCGGCGCACTGCTGATGGCGTCCGGCCTGCCGTACGACTCGGAGGGCGGCCGCACGCTCGCCGCCGCCATCACCTCGCTGATGACCGGCACGGCATACCGTCGGTCGGCCGAGCTCGCCGGCGCGGTCGGCTCGTACGACGGATATGCCCGCAACGCCGAGGCGCACAAGCGGGTCATGCGCAAGCACGCCGCCGCCAACGACGAACTGAGCCGGCCAAAGCTGAGCCCCACCAGCGTCGTTGCCACCGAGATCGTCCGCGAGGCCACCAAGCAGTGGCAGAACGGCAACAAGATCGGTGAGAAGAACGGCTGGCGCAACGCCCAGGCGTCAGTGCTCGCCCCGACCGGCACCATCGGCCTGATGATGGACTGTGACACCACCGGCATCGAGCCCGACCTCGCCCTGGTCAAGTTCAAGAAGCTCGTCGGCGGCGGCTCGATGCAGATCGTCAACCAGACGGTGCCGCGCGCCCTGCGCACCCTCGGCTACCCCGAGGAGCAGGTCGAGGCGATCGTCGAGCACATCGCCGAGAACGGGAACGTCGTCGACGCGCCGGGCCTCAAGCCCGAGCACTACGCGGTCTTCGACTGCGCGATGGGCGAGCGCGTGATCGCCCCGCTCGGCCATGTGCGCATGATGGCTTCGGTGCAGCCGTTCATCTCGGGCGCCATCTCCAAGACGGTCAACATGCCCGAGACGGCGACCATCGAGGAGATCGAGGAGATCCACTACCAGGGCTGGAAGCTCGGCCTGAAGGCGCTCGCGATCTACCGCGACAACTGCAAGGTGGGTCAGCCGCTCTCAGTGGCGTCGAAGAAGACCGCCACCGCCACCGCGACCGCCTCCGTCGAGGCGCCGGTCGCCTCGGCTTCGGCCCAGGTCGAGAAGGTCGTCGAAAAGGTCATCGAGTACCGCCCGGTACGCAAGCGCCTGCCGAAGAAGCGTTCGTCGGAGACGGTGTCCTTCTCGGTCGGCGGCGCCGAGGGCTACCTGACCGCGTCGTCCTACCCCGACGACGGCCTCGGCGAGGTCTTCCTCAAGATGTCGAAGCAGGGTTCCACGCTGGCCGGCGTGATGGACGCCTTCTCGGTAGCGATCTCGATAGGGCTGCAGTACGGCGTCCCGCTCGAGACGTATGTCAGCAAGTTCACCAACATGCGCTTCGAGCCGGCCGGAATGACCGACGACCCGGACGTACGCATGGCGACCTCGGTGATGGACTACATCTTCCGTCGCCTGGCGCTCGACTTCCTGCCGTACGACACCCGCGCCGACCTAGGCATCTTCACGGCGAAGGAGCGCATCGCCCAGGTGCAGGCCGAGGCTGCCGCCGAGGCCGCAGGCATCGACCTGGTCGGCATGGCCGCCTCCGCACCGGTCTCGGCCCCCGCGGTCATCGCCGCCCCCGTCGAGCCGAAGGCCACCCCGGTCGTCGAGCCCGAGAAGGCAGCCCCGATCTCGGCCGGCTCCTCCACCGAACTCCTCGAGATCGTGACGGGCCACTCGGCCGACGCGCCGCTCTGCTTCACCTGCGGCACCAAGATGCGCCGCGCCGGCAGCTGCTACGTCTGCGAGGGCTGCGGCTCCACCTCCGGCTGCAGCTGAACTTGGGAAGTTAGGGCATGTCTCCTGTGAGTACTTCCTAAGAGGAATCACTGGTTGACATTGCTCCTGGTGAAGCCCTACAAAGGATGCCTCCCACCCGATTGCGGGTGGGAGGCATCTGCATTTTGGGCGTACGAGGGGAGCGGTGAACATGTCGGTGAGTGTCGTCCCTCCACGTCCCATCGACCACGACCTGCTCGGACAGATGCTCGGCGAGCCAGCACTGCGGGTCGAGCACATGGACAGCCCGTCCATCCTTGTCGACGGCCGCTATCACACGGCAGCGTCGCATTGGCTGCGTCGTAAGCACCAGCGACGGCCGGTGATGGATACGACCGTCGCCCACGCCCGTCGACTTGCGGCCTGGATTGAGTATCTGCGCGTGGTGCGGCACCGCATCGACTCCGCCGAGCACCGCAGCGACGTGTTCGTCGCCGATGAGGAAGACCTGCTCGCCTACTACCGCGCCCGCCAATACGACCAGGAGACCCAGGTCTCCTCATCGACGTGGCAAGCGCAGCGCTCCACCCTCAAGCAGTTCCACGAGTTCTTGCACCGGTCCTACAACGTTCCCCTGCCCTTCGACCTGGAACGCATCAACCTGCCCGATGGCCGGAGCGTCCAGGCCATCGCCGGCCTGCGGCCACGTCGCCGAACCGGCAGCCGCGGTACCCCGATCACCCCGGGCTTCGCCGACCTGCTCGTCCAAGGCGCGATGCGGATCGACAAAGACGGCCGCCAGCACGACGTACGAACCGTTGACCGCGACGCCGCCCTCATCAGCCTCGGGCTCGCCGCCGGCTTGCGTCGCGAGACCCTCACCTACATCTCCCGGTACGAGATCCCGCCGCTGAGCAGCAACGACTTCACCACCATCCGGGTGCCCGACTTCATCACGAAGAACGATGCCGGCGGCGACGCGTTCGTCTTCTCCCACCGGCTCGTTCCCTTGCACCACTACCTCACCGGGCATCGCGCTGAGCTCGCCGAAGACGGCCGCCCCTACCGTCCCTCCGAGCCGCTGCAACTGACCAGCGCTGATGACGACATCTGGAGTGCCATCGTCGAGGGCAAGACGGTCCGTCGGCGTTGGGTGGAGACCGACGCCGCCACCCGGCTACGCCTGGTCGACCTCGACGGCCGGTCCAGCCCACTCGCCTGGCTCGACCCGCGCACCGGTGACCCTGTCGGCTACGACACCTGTGGACGCATCACCGCGCGGGCCCGTGACTGGACTCGTGAGCACCTGAACCCGAGGTTCCCGGCGTCCTTCCGGACTCACGACCTGCGGCACACGTACGCCACACATCTGACGGTCTGCATCTTCAAACAGGCGCTCGCGGAGTTCGTCGCCCCGTCGATGGTCGACGCCTACACCCCACACCGTGTCGGCGACGCGGTCGAGGTAGCCAAGATGAGCCTCGGACATGCCAGCGACGATTCCACCCAGCTCTACACCCGCAACGCCCACAAGTTTCTCAACATCCCGGTCGACGATTTCCTGGGACGGCGTTGATGGCCCACCGTACCCGCGGCTTCACCAGCCACACCTTCGATATCAAGAAGGTCCTCAGCGTCGACTACGACACCCTCACCATCGTCTACACCGACGCCGCGCATGCGGCTCCGCAGACCGCGAAGCTCGACCCCGGTCCTGTCACACCAGCCGGGCGACAACTACTCGATGGCATGGTCAACAGCCTGCGCGTCTATGGCGACGGCGACTGGGAATCGTCATATGGGCTGGGAAAGACCGCCAGGAGCTGCACGCGTGTGCTCACGTCACTCTCGCAGCGAGGAGTCACGGACTTCACCGACGACCGTCTCGCCCTCGATGTCCTGCGTGAGGTGCTCGCCGACTTTGACGACGGCACGAAGCGGACGCTGAACAAGCTGCTTGGGCGGGTGTTGCGCAAGCACCACCCGCGAGGTGGACCGCTGGCATACGCCCTGGCCAACACCGCCTACATGGTGAAGGACTCCGCGACCGAACCTTACGACGACGACATCGCTGACGCGATCGAGCAGGCAGCGCGTGGCCTCTTCACCGAGGCGTACATCGCCCAGCGGCAGGTGCTGTCCGACTTCGGCATCGACGTCGCC
>DASRYP010000716.1:0-2934 GCA_035687165.1 Actinoplanes sp.
CGCCGGCACCGGCCAGCAGGGCGCAGGCGATGGCCAGGTCGAAGCCGCTGCCGAATTTGGGCAGAGTGGCGGGCAGCAGGTTGACGGTGATCCGGCGGTTGGGCCAGGTCTGGCCGGAGTTGACCACCGCGGCCCGGACCCGGTCGCGGGCTTCGTGCAGGGCGGTGTCCGGCAGGCCGGTGAGCACCACGGCGGGCAGCCCGGGGGAGAGGTCGGCCTCGACCTCGACGACGTGCCCGGTCACCCCGATCAGGCCGACGCAGAGGACCCGCGCGTAGCTCATCAGAACGCCGAACGGATATGGGTGATCTGGCTGGCGCCCTGCGGTTGGGCGAGCACCTCGACCACGTCGAAGCGGATCTCCCGGGGGCGGACGGCCGTCTCGGCCAGCCATCGGAGCGCGAGTTGGCGCAGCTTGCGTACCTTGCGATAGGTGACCGCCGCGGCCGGCGGGCCGAACCGGTCGCCCCGGCGGGTCTTCACCTCGCAAAAGACGATGTCGTCACCATCGCGCAGCACGAGGTCGACCTCGCCGTCGGCACAGCGCCAGTTCCGGTCGAGGATCACGAGTCCCTGCTCCTGGAGGTGCTGGGCCGCGACCCGTTCGCCGTACGCCCCCACCGCCCGCCTTTGCGTCGTCATGGCGCCCAACCTGGCCCGGTCGGGCGGGCCACGCATCCGGCCGGACCCCGGATATGTGGACAGAGCGCAACTGTGGAAAGCCGCAGCGTCACCGTCAGGTGTGTTATGGCTCCCGCGGTGGCGTCCCCGCTCGTGGTCACTTAAATTGCGACATCGTGGAAGGACGCCGCTACGCCGATGACGCCGAGCCGAGCTGGTATTCCGGGCCCGGCCAGTACCCCCGATCGACTGAGCCCGACAACCCCTACGACTCGGGCATCCACGAGCGCCCGAGCGGCGCTTTCCGCCTCCCGGATCGGCGACCCTCGTACGGCGGTCCTGAGGAGGCGATCTCGACCGGCAGTCACGCCCGCCCGGCCGATTCCGAGGTGCGCGTGCCCGTACGCGGCCCGGAGTATCCGACGATCCGCCCGACCAGCGACGCCGTGGTCCCGACCCCGGAGCCGATCACCGAGCCCACCGCGCTGGTGCCGCCGATCTCGGCTGCTCCGAAGGGGCGCAAGGAGAGCGTCTACCAGTCCCGGCGCCAGATCAGCTCCATCCTGGTGGTGATCGTCTTGGTCGTCCTGTTCATCCCGGTTGTCCGGTTGTTGGTGGCCGCGACTTTCACCGGCGTGCCGTCTGCTCGTGCGATCGTCCCCGCCGTCCTGCTCACGCTCGGCTTCGCGCTGACCGGAATCGGCCTGTTCGGGGTGACCAAGGGGGGCCCGATCGCTCGCGAGGCCTGGCTGCGCCCCCCGGTGGCGTACCTCCCGGCGGGTTTGCTTCTGCTGATCGCGGCGGGCCTGGCGGTCGCCTGAGGCCTGCGCAAACCCGCGAGTGAGACTCCGCCGAAGCTTGGCGTATGCTGGTTGACGGCGACCGCCTTGTGCGGCCGACCTCGCGTGCCCTCTGTCAGGTCCCCTAGTGAGACCGGTAGTGAGACCGGCAGCGACGGCCCTCCCTGGTCTCGATCATCTCGAGTCCGACTGTGGCCGCCGACCGGGCACCAGGACGCTTGCCGCCGGCGAGCGTGACAACCAGGGACCACAGGGAGTAACCCACCATGGCCGTAGTGACCATGCGTCAGCTGCTGGAAAGCGGTGTCCACTTCGGGCACCAGACCCGGCGCTGGAACCCGAAGATGAAGCGCTTCATCTTCACTGAGCGTAACGGCATCTACATCATCGACCTGCGCCAGACGCTCGACTACATCGAGAAGGCGTACGCGTACGTGCGGGACACCGTCGCCGAGGGTGGCCACATCCTCTTCGTCGGCACCAAGAAGCAGGCGCAGGAGGCCATCGCCGAGCAGGCGACGCGGGTCGGCCAGCCCTACGTGAACCACCGTTGGCTGGGCGGCATGCTCACCAACTTCCAGACCGTTTACAAGCGGCTGCAGCGCATGAAGGAGCTCGAGGCTCTGGGTGACCTGACCGGCACCGCCGCCGGGTACACCAAGAAGGAGACCCTCCAGCTCTTCCGCGAGAAGACCAAGCTCACCAAGACTCTCGGTGGTCTGCGGGACATGACCAAGACGCCGTCGGCGATCTGGGTCGTGGACACCAAGAAGGAGCACATCGCCGTCGACGAGGCCCGCAAGCTGGGCATCCCGGTCATCGCGGTGCTGGACACCAACTGCGACCCGGACGAGGTCGACTTCCCGATCCCGGGCAACGACGACGCGATCCGCTCGGCCGAGCTGCTGACCAAGGTCATCGCCGCCGCCGTCGCCGACGGCCTGATCAAGCGTTCCGGCCGTAACCGTGGCAACGCCGACGACAAGCCCGAGCCGGGCACCGTCGCCGCCGGCGAGCCGCTGCCCGAGTGGGAGCGCGACCTCTACGAGGGCGCCGAGAAGAAGGCCGACACCGAGCCGGTCGCCGCCGCTGAGGCTCCGGCCGAGGCTGCGCTGACCGAGCCGATCTCGACGGACGCGCACGCCGCCACGGCCGCCGAGCCGGTCTCCGTCGAGGCCGTCGAGGAAGTCGCCGCCGCCAAGTAACACCACCCGGCCGGGCCGGTCGCCGAGCGTCGGCGGCCGGCCGGGCCAGGGGTACGCCCCCGCAGACTTCAAGCATCGAAGAGAGAGTCATGGCTAACTACACCGCAGCGGATGTCAAGAAGCTCCGCGATCTGACCGGTGCCGGCATGATGGACTGCAAGAAGGCCCTCGACGAGTCGGACGGCGACTTCGACAAGGCCGTCGAGTTCCTGCGCATCAAGGGCGCCAAGGATGTCGGCAAGCGTGCTGAGCGCGCGACTGCCGAGGGACTGGTTGCCGCCAAGGACGGCGCGCTGATCGAGCTGAAC
>DASRYP010000717.1:0-9154 GCA_035687165.1 Actinoplanes sp.
GCTGGCCGCGGGAGCGGTGCGGGGCGGGCCGGCCTTCACTGGCCTGGTCGACCCCGCCGCACGCGGTCGCGGGTTCGGCAGCGCGCTGCTCGACCAGGGGCTGGAACTGGCCGGGCGAGACCTTCCCGGTCGCGTCGCCGCGCACGCCGACATCGCCGCCGACGTCGAGATCACGGTCGAGAGCGAGACCCTGACCGACGACGCGGTGGCGCTCTTCGAGTCGCGCGGGCTGCGGCAGGTCTTCGCCGAGGACGTCCTGCGCATCGACCTGACCGAGGCTCCGCCGGCGGCGGTGTGGCCTGCGGAGGCGACGCTGTCGACCTGGAGTCAACCGGTGGCGCGGCGCTTTCACGCGACCTATCACGGGGCGTTCCGCGACCGGCCCGGCTTCCCGGCCGACCCGGTCGACGAGTGGATCGCCGAGAACGAGGACGACGAGGACTTCCTGCCGGACAGCTCGCTGCTGGTCACCCTCCCCGGCCTGGGCGACGCCGGCTTCATTACGACGGCCCGGGGCTGGGTCGTGCAGGTCGGCGTCGTCCCGTCGGCCCGGCGGCTGGGGCTGGCCGCGGCGCTGATCACTGAGGCCCTGGCCCGGATGCGCGCCGCCGGCGACACTCACGCCTGGCTGACCGTCAACGTCAACAACCCGGGAGCCGCAGCCGTCTACCGCCGTCTCGGTTTCGCCGACCGCGGCCGCCGCGCCCGCTTCCGCGGTTGAACCGGGGCGCTGGCCCGCTTCCGCGGTTGATCCGGGGCGCCGCGCCTGTTCTCCGTTTGTGCCGTCGGCTTGCGTCGCCGACGGGGTGCCGTTAGCCGGTGAAGAAGTTTTGGTCGGGGCCGGGGCGCGCACCTGCGGGGACATCGAGGAAGTGCTCGACCTGCGGCGGGGTGGCGAAGTACTGGCCGATCCAGCCGCGCCACTGGGGAAAGCGCTCGGTGTTCCGGAAGTTTTCCAGGTGCGCCTCGACGCTGTCCCACTCGACTAGCAGCACGAACCGGGACGGTGACTCGACCCCGCGGGTCATCCGGATCGACCGGCAGCCCGGCGTGCCGGCCAGGATCGGGTAGGCGATGTTGTATGCGGCGGCGAACTCCTCTTCCGAACCGGGCGTGATGTCGATCAGTGCGACCTCGAGAACCATGACCGGCAGCCTGGCATACCACCTAGCTATCCAGGTTCCTAGGAAGCCAGCCGGACCGGTGGGGCCGGACGCGGGGTGGTCCTACCGAGCGGGCGGGGAAGCCCGATCCGGGAATGCGGTGAGGGGTGGGCTGGAAGGGTATGACAAAGGAGGTGAAGCCGGGATGACGGTCAGGGAGACGGGTGGCGACGATGAAACTCGACACGCTTTGGGGGTGCCACTGCCGTTTGCTCGGTTCATGGGACACAATGGCTGCCGTAGGAGGGGAGTATTCCCTCGTGCCGGTCTCGTCAACACGGAACGTCCACCCCTTTGCGGGCGATCCCGGGGCCGGCGGTCGCTCTGAGCGGCGGAAGAGACCTCCGACAGTCGCACGACGCTGTTCTCGTTTGAGCTTCAGGCGGGCGCAGCGCCGAACCGTGTCTGCCGGAGGTTTTTGTTGAACATCTCGGCTTGGGTGTGGATCGCCACCCTGGTTGCCGTCGTCGTCGTCCTCGCGGTTGACCTGCTGATCATCGGGCGCCGACCGCATGAACCCTCGATGAAAGAGTCGGGGAGCTGGGTAGCCTTCTACATCGCCCTCGCGCTGGCCTTCGGGGCCGGTATCTGGTTCTTTGCCGGCGGGCAGTCCGCTGCGGAGTTCTACACGGGCTGGCTGACGGAGTATTCGCTCAGCGTCGACAACCTCTTCATCTTCATGATCATCATGGCCCGGTTCGCCGTGCCGCGGCAGCTGCAGCAGAAGGTGCTGCTCATCGGCATCGTGCTGGCCCTGGTGATGCGGGGTGCGTTCATCGCCGCCGGCGCCGCGCTGATCTCGCAGTTCTCCTGGGTCTTCTACATCTTCGGCGCGTTCCTGGTCTACACGGCGGCCACCCTGCTCAAGGAGGGTGAGAACGACGAGGACGACTTCACCGAGAACGTCCTGATCCGCTGGGCGAAGCGGGCGCTGCCCGTCTCGTCGTCGTTCGGCACCGGCAAGATGATGGTGATCACCAACACCGGCAAGCGGTTGTTCACGCCGATGCTCATCGTGATGATCGCGATCGGCACAACCGACCTGCTGTTCGCGCTCGACTCGATCCCGGCGATCTTCGGCATCACCAAGGAGCCGTACCTGGTCTTCACCGCGAACGTGTTCGCGCTGATGGGCCTGCGACAGCTGTACTTCCTCCTCGGCGGGCTGCTGGCGCGTCTGGTCTACCTCAACTACGGCCTGAGTGCCGTGCTCGCCTTCATCGGCGTGAAGCTCTTCCTCGAGGCGCTGCACACCAACACGGTCCCGTTCATCAACGGCGGGCACGGCGTGCACTGGGCGCCCGAGATCCCGATCTGGCTCTCGCTGCTGATCATCATCGGCACGCTGGGCGTCGCCACGGCGCTGAGCCTGGTCAAGTCGTCGCGCGACCGCAAACGCGAGCTGGCCGAGACCAAAGCATGACGCGAGCACGCACGTCACCCGCACCTGAAGGCTGTGCGCGAGCGCGCTGACCGGAACCGAAGCTGAGCGCGAGCTGACGTGGCGTGACAAGCGCGCGCTGACATGACGGGAAAGAGGGGGCCGGATCTCCGGCCCCCTCTTTCCCGCGATGCGGTTCTTACTGGTGCTTGCGGCGAGCGGCCGCCCGGCCCCGCGCTTGCTGGTCCAGGACCACCTTGCGGATCCGGACCGCGGCCGGCGTCACCTCGACGCACTCGTCCTCGCGGCAGAACTCGAGGGCCTGCTCCAGCGACAGCTTGCGCGGCGGGATCAGCCGCTCGGTGTTGTCGGCGGCGGCGGCCCGCATGTTGGTGAGCTTCTTTTCCTTGGTGATGTTGACGTCCATGTCGTCCTCGCGAGAGTTCTCGCCGACGATCATGCCCTCGTACACCTCGGTGGACGGGTCGACGAAGAGCTGACCGCGCTCCTGCAGGTTGATCATCGCGAACCCGGTGACCGCGCCGGCCCGGTCGGCCACGAGGGAGCCGTTGTTACGGGTGCGTAGCTCGCCGAACCAGGGCTCGTAGTCCTCGAACAGGTGATGCATGATGCCGGTGCCGCGGGTCTCGGTGAGGAACTCGGTGCGGAAGCCGATCAGGCCGCGCGCCGGAACCAGCCACTCCATGCGCAGCCAGCCGGTGCCGTGGTTGATCAGCTCTTCCATCCGGCCCTTGCGGGTGGACAGCAGCGTGGTGATGGCACCCATGTACTCGTCGGGGGCGTCGATCGTCAGCCGTTCGACCGGCTCGTGGATCTTGCCGTCGATGGTCTTGGTGACCACCTGGGGCTTGCCCACGGTGAGCTCGTAGGACTCGCGGCGCATCTGCTCGACCAGGATGGCCAGGGCGAGCTCGCCGCGGCCCTGCACCTCCCACGCGTCCGGCCGCTCGGTGTTGAGGACGCGCAGCGAGACGTTACCGATGAGCTCGCGGTCGAGGCGGTCCTTGACCATGCGGGCCGTGACCTTGGCCCCCTTGACCTTGCCGACCATGGGCGACGTGTTGGTGCCGAGGACCATCGAGATGGCCGGCTCGTCGACCGTGATCAGCGGCAGGGGGATCGGATTCTCCGCGTCGGCCAGGGTCTCACCGATCATGATCTCGGCGATGCCGGCGACGGCCATGATGTCGCCGGGGCCGGCGCTCTCGGCCGGCTTGCGGTCCAGGCCCTCGGTGATCAGCAGCTCGGAGATGCGGACGTTGCTGATCGTGCCGTCGGTCTTGCACCAGGCCACGGTCTGGCCCTTGCGGATGGTGCCCTCGTGCACGCGGCAGAGCGCCAGCCGGCCGAGGAAGTTCGAGGCGTCGAGGTTGACGACGTGCGCCTGGAGCGGGGCGCCCTCGGTGTAGGTGGGGGCGGGAATGGTCTCGAGGATCGTGTTGAACAGCACCTCGAGATCGGTGCTGTCCTCGGGAACTGTGCCGTCCTTGGGCTGGGTCAGCGAGGCGATGCCATCACGGGCGCAGGCGTAGACGATCGGGAACTCGATCTGGTGCTCGTCGGCGTCGAGGTCGAGGAAGAGTTCGTACGTCTCGTCGACGACCTCCTTGATCCGGGCGTCGGGGCGGTCGACCTTGTTGATGATCAGGATGATCGGGAGCTTGGCCGCCAGCGCCTTGCGGAGCACGAACCGCGTCTGCGGCAGCGGGCCCTCGGAGGCGTCGACGAGCAGGGCGACACCATCGACCATGGTCAGGCCGCGCTCGACCTCACCGCCGAAGTCGGCGTGACCAGGGGTGTCGATGATGTTGATGGTTACGGGGTCACCCTCGGCGGGCTGGTAGCTGATCGCCGTGTTCTTGGCGAGAATGGTGATGCCCTTTTCCCGCTCCAGGTCCATGGAGTCCATGGCGCGGTCGGCCATCTCGCCCCGCGCGTGGGACTGGCTCCCCTGGCGCAGCATGGCGTCGACCAGGGTGGTTTTGCCGTGGTCGACATGGGCGATGATGGCGACGTTGCGTAGGTCGGTGCGGGTCTGCATGCCTCCATTGTTCCCGGAGAAAGTTGCGGTCCCAAAATGGGGGTCAATCGACGCCGTCGGTTTCCCATCAAGACCTATCTGTCCGCTTTTTTGGGGCAGCGGCGGGCGAGGTGACCTTGCTAGCCTGCGGCATCGACCGTGGTACGGGGGAGACATCGATGGCGCGTGGGTGGAAACTGGGCGTGGCTGTGGTGGCCTTGATGGTCGCCGCCGGCTGCGGGCTCGTGGGTGGCAAGGACGACACGAAGGTCGCGCCGGTCGCTCAGGAGGTGGCCGAGTCGCCGGAACCGACCGTCGAGCCGACCGAGGAGCCGACGCCGGAACCGACGGTGGCCGTGGTGAAGCCTACGAAGACGCCGTCGAAGAAGCCGCCGAAGAAGGCTGCCGAGCCCACCCAGCCCGCGTTCTGGAGCGAACTGCCCGCCTGCGCCCACTACGACAAGACCAAGCCGGTCGCGAAGAAGAAGGTCAAGACCGCGCTGAAGTCGGCTTCGTCGCGCGTCTACTGGCGTACCCAGGCCCCGACCTTGAAGGTGAACTATCCGTTGGTCAAGGCCGTGGCGTGGCAGGAGAGCGGCTGGCAGACCAACATCCACAACTGTGACGGCGGCATGGGCGTCATGCAGGTCATGCCCGACACGGTCAACATGATCAACAACCGTTTCGGCCTCACCTATGAGCCCGCGAAGTATCAGGACAACGCCCTTGTCGGCGCGAACTACCTGGCCTGGCTGACCAAGTGGGCCGGGGACAACTACTTCAAGGGCAACTACAACCTGAACCCGAGCAAGTGCAAGACGCACAGCTCGTGGTGCCTGCTGAACGTGGTGATCTCGGGTTACAACGCCGGCGCCGGCAACATCGAGGGGGCGGCGCAGCGCAAGACCCTGCCCAATCCGCAGTACGTGGCGGCGGTCCGTTCGCTGATGAGCCGGTGCGAGTGCGACCAGTTCTAGGTGTCGAGATACACTGGGTGTCTAGGACCCGAGACCCATTTTGACCTGCTCCTGAGGGCAAGTGTAAGGTCTCGGGGTTGTCGCGTGTTGATAGAAGCTGGCGAGCTGCACTGGTTTCCACCAAGTCGGCGGCTTGAGCAGCTCACCCTAAGGAGCCTTACGCAATGCCGCCCAAGAAAAAGACCCATGAGGTGACCCTCGCGCTTGAGGCGGGTAACGCCGCGATGGTCGACCTCGGCAAGATGCTTGGTCCGACCGGGGCCAACATGCGTGCGGTCAAGGTCGAGTACGACGAGGCGACGGCGAAGAACCGCGGCGAGATCATCCCGGTCATCGTCTCGGTCTTCGAGGACCGTAGCCACGCGCTGGTCTACAAGACCCCGCCGACCAGCTTCCTGATCCGCAAGGCTCTGGGCATCCAGTCGGGCGCGTCCAACCCGCTGACCCAGACCGTCGGCACGCTGAACGCGACGCAGGTCAAGGAGATCGCCGAGCGCAAGCTCCCCGACCTCAACGCCAACGACCTCGACGCCGCGATCCAGATCGTCTCCGGCACCGCCCGATCCATGGGTGTGAAGGTCGCGCTGTAACAGCTTCGTGCGAAACGGGCCCCGGTGATCCGGGGCCCGTTTTTCATGCCTTGCCGATGATCTCGTTGATCAGTCCGTACTCGACGGCCTCCTGAGCGGTCAGGGTGCGTCCCGCCGACATGTCGTCCTCGATCCGGCTGCGCGACTGCCCGGTGACCTCGACCAGCCGCAGGGTGATCTCCTCGAGCTCGCGCAGATGCTGCCCCGCGGCCCGGGCCACCTCGTCGGCCGTCCCGGTGACCCCCGCCGACCGCGGCTCGGTGAGCTTGAACCGCGCGTGCCGATAGGCGCCCCGCCGCTCCGCCGCCGCCAGCACCGCGACCACGGCGCCGCCGGCCTGCGAGGTGACGATCGCCTGCACCGGCGCGGCCATCGAGTCGATCACATCGATGACCGCGAGCGCCGCCGCGAGCTCACCGCCCGAACTGGCCACATGAAGCTGCACGGGCGCCGGCCCGGCCGCGTCGAGCGTCAGCAGCGCCGCCGCTATCCCGGTCGCCGCTTCCGAGGTGAGCTGCCCGCGAACCATCACGATGCGCTGGTCGAACAGCTTCTCCTCGAGCCAGCCCGGAAGACCCGGTCCCGCTCCGGCCTGCTGCCACGGCTCCGGTTGCTGCGGCTGGGGTTGCCCCCATCGCATCGGATCGTGCCGCATCTCCACCGCACACCTCCCGACGCCCGCACCGGTCGGCACCATCCAAGCTTGCCGATCGCACACGGGTCTCCCTCAGCCTATCCAGGCGGGGACGGCATCGACTTCTCGTTTTGCTGAGGGCTGAGCGGGGGCCGTCTTCCTAGCTGAGATACGCCCGTGGAGCGGGACACCCGCATCGGCCCCGAACCCGTACGCGCCAGGGGTTGATCTTGATCGCTTCCGGAACTCGGGTTTGCGGCTCGGAGTGCGGGAGAAGTGGATTCTGTTCGCACAACGACGTGGGGGAGTTTCTCGTGACCGAGCCAGGACGACGCCCGACCACCACCGACGCGGGGATTCCCGTCGCCAGCGATGAGCACTCGCTCTCCGTCGGCCCCGACGGCCCGGTCCTGCTCCAGGACCACTACCTGATCGAGCAGATGGCGAACTTCAACCGGGAACGCATTCCGGAACGCCAGCCGCACGCCAAGGGTGGCGGCGCCTTCGGCAAGTTCCGGGTGACGCAGGATCTCAGCGCCTTCACCCGGGCGGCCGTCTTCTCGCCGGGCGAGGAGACCGAGGTGCTGATCCGCTTCTCGACCGTGGCCGGCGAGCGCGGATCCCCGGACACGTGGCGTGACCCGCGCGGCTTCGCGGTGAAGTTCTACACCCGCGACGGCAACTTCGACCTTGTCGGCAACAACACACCGGTCTTCTTCATCAAGGACCCGATGAAGTTCCAGCACTTCATCCGCTCGCAGAAGCGGCGTGCCGACAACAACCTGCGCGACCACGACATGCAGTGGGACTTCTGGACGCTCTCGCCGGAGTCGGCGCATCAGGTGACCTGGCTGATGGGGGACCGGGGCATCCCGCGTACGTGGCGGCACATGAACGGGTACGGCAGCCACACGTACATGTGGATCAATGCGGACGGTGCGCGGTTCTGGGTGAAGTACCACTTCAAGACCGACCAGGGCATCGAGACGTTCACCCAGGACGAGGCCGACCAGATGGCCTCGGCCGACACCGACTATCACCAGCGGGACCTGTTCGAGCACATCGCGGCCGGAGAGTTCCCCGGCTGGACGCTGCACGTGCAGATCATGCCGTACGAGGACGCGCGCACCTACCGGTTCAACCCGTTCGACCTGACCAAGGTGTGGCCGCACGCCGACTACCCGCTGCGCGAGGTCGGCCGGATGGTCCTCGACCGCAACGTCACCGACTACCACACCGAGATAGAGCAGGCCGCCTTCGAACCGAACAACACCGTGGCCGGTACGGGCCTCTCGCCGGACAAGATGCTGCTGGCCCGGGGGTTCAGCTACGCCGACGCGCACCGGGCCCGGCTGGGGGTCAACTACAAGCAGATCCCGGTCAACTCGGCCAAGGTCGAGGTGAACAGCTACTCCAAGGACGGCGTCATGAGGATCAAGAACGTCAGCGATCCCGTGTACGCCCCGAACTCGTACGGCGGTCCGCAGGCGAACCCGTCCCTGACCGACGACGGCGGCAAGTGGTACTCCGACGGCGACATGGTCCGCGTGGCCTACACGCTGCACGAGGCCGACGACGATTGGGGCCAGGCGGGCACCCTCGTCCGCGACGTCCTCAGCGACGAACAACGGGGCCGCCTGGTCGACAACATCGTCGGCCACCTGCTCAACGGCGTCAGCGAACCGGTCCTGGTCCGAGCCTTCGGATACTGGCACAACGTCGACAAGGAACTGGGTGACCGGATCGAGGCCGGCGTCCGCGCCAAGCAGGGCGAGAAAGACCCGAAGGCCGCCCAGCAGGCCAACCCGGCTCGCTCGTCGATGCAGGCCAAGGCCTGATCCACACCGCGGAGCGAGCCGCCGTCCGTTGATCGACGGTTGTCCGGCTGCCGGTCACCAGCCCCGGGCACGCCACTCGGCCAGATGGGGGCGTTGCGCGCCGAGGGTGGAGTCGCCGCCGTGGCCGGGATAGAACCAGGTGTCGTCGGGGAGGCGGTTGAAGAGCTTCAGCTCCACGTCGTCGAGGAGGGTCTCGAAGTTCTCCTTGTTGCCGTGTGTGTTGCCGACACCACCGGGGAAGAGACTGTCGCCGGTGAAGAGGTGGGCGGTGCCCCTCGGGTCCTGGAAGAGCAGGGCGATCGAGCCAGGCGTGTGGCCCACCAGGTGGATTACCTCGAGGGCGTGCTCGCCGACCACGACGAGCTCGCCCTCGCGCAGCTTGCCGGTGACGACCGGGATCTCGGCGGCGTCGTCGGCGTGGGCCAGCGAGGCCGCCCCCGTCTTCTCCACGACCTCGGCCAGCGCCTCCCAGTGGTCCTGGTGGCGGTGGGTCGTCACCACCGTTCGCAGCCCGGCGTTGCCGACCAGGG
>DASRYP010000718.1:0-4978 GCA_035687165.1 Actinoplanes sp.
GGCCGGTTGTGGTCGCGGGGTGTGCCGGTGGACTGGCGAGCGGTCATCGGACCGGCGTCCATCGTGGACCTGCCGACCTACGCGTTCCAACACGAGCACTACTGGCTGAGCCCGTCGTCCGCGCCCGGTCGCGGCGGGCACCCGCTGCTCGGCGAGGTCACCGAACTTCCGGGCGCGGACGGCCTGCTGCTCAGCGGCACGCTCTCCGCGACCAACCCGGGCTGGCTCGCCGAACACGTCGTCGGCGGCGAGATCCTGGTGCCGGCCACCGCCTTCCTCGACGCGGCCCTCTATGCCGGAGTCCGGGCGGACTGCCCGGAGGTCGCCGAACTGGTCGTGGAGGCCAGGCTCGTGCTCGCCCCCGACGAACAGATCCGATGGCAGTACTGGGTGGCGTCGCCGGACCACACCGGCCGCCGAGCGTTCACGGTGCACGCCCGGCGCGGCGACTCCCCGTGGACGCGCCACGCCAGCGGAACCCTGGCCCCGGGCGCCGCACCGAACCCGGCCGCCGACCTGACCGCCTGGCCGCCGCCGGGAGCCGAGCCGGTCGACGTGGCCGGCCTCTATCCCGGGCTGGCCGACGCCGGCTTCGACTACGGCCCCGCCTTCCGCGGGCTGCGCCGCGCCTGGCGCCTCGACGGCGCGGTCTTCGCCGAGGTGAGCCTGGACGGCGGGGCCTCGGCCGCGCGGTATGGCCTGCACCCGGCCCTGCTCGACTCGGCGCTACACGCGGCGGGCCTGCTCGGCACCGCCGCCGGCCACCTGCCCTTCGCCTGGTCCGGCGTCACCCCGGCGGCTGGGGGCCGGGGGGTCGATGCGCTTCGAGTACGGCTGGTTCCGGTCGGCGAGCGGGCGGTGGCGGTCGACTTGGCCGACTCCGAGGGAACCCCGGTCGCCACAGTGGCCGGCCTGACCCTGCGCGCGGTGCAGAACACGGCCGAGCGGCTGTTTCGGGTCGACTGGACGCCGATGCCGGGCGAGCTGGCGACGCCGGGAAGCGAGCATGCCGTCGTCGCGCCCGGCACCGTCGAGGAGGCGCTCACTCTCGTACAGGACTGGTTGCGCGGCGAGGACGACGGCCGCCTCGTCGTCACCACCCGCGAAGCCGTTCCGGCCGGAGACGCAGTGCCGGACATCGAGGGCGCGGCGATCTGGGGCCTGGTGCGGACCGCCCAGACCGAGCATCCCGGCCGTTTCGTGCTCGTCGACCACGACGGCCGGGAGGAGTCGCGGGCGGCGATCGAGGCGGCAGTGGAGTCGGGCGAGCCGCAGATCGCGCTGCGGCGCGGAACCGCCCTGCGGCCGAGCCTGGTACCGGTGCCCGGCGACGACCTGTTGCCGACGCCCGGCGACGGGCCGTGGCGCCTCGACGCCGTCGGGCGCGGCGCCCTCGACGGGCTGGCCCTGGTCGCCGCGCCGCGGCCGGAGCTCGGACCGGGCCAGGTGCGGATCGCCGTACGCGCGGCGGGGTTGAACTTCCGCGACGTCCTGATTGCCCTCGACGTCTATCCGGGCGCGGCCGAGATGGGCAACGAGGCGGCCGGCGTGGTGACCGAGATCGGCGCCGACGTGACCGGACTGGCGGTCGGCGACCGGGTGTTCGGCATCGTGCCGGGGGCGTTCGGGCCGGAGGCGGTGACCGACCGGCGGCTGCTGGCGACGATCCCGGACGGCTGGTCGTTCGCCACGGCGGCGTCGGTGCCGATCGCGTTCCTCACCGCGCACCGCGCGCTGCTCGGCCTGGCCGGGCTGCGCGATGGCGAGTCGGTGCTGATCCATGCCGCAGCCGGCGGCGTCGGCATGGCCGCGGTCCAGCTGGCCCGGCACGTGGGCGCCGAGGTGTTCGCGACCGCTAGTCCGTCCAAGTGGGACGCTGTCCGGGCGCTCGGCGTCGAGCCGGGCCGGATCGCCTCCTCCCGGACGCTCGCGTTTGAGCAGCAGTTCACGGACGGCGTCGACGTGGTCCTGAACGCGCTCGCCGGCGACTTCGTCGACGCCTCGCTGCGCCTGCTGCCCCGCGGCGGCCGGTTCGTCGAGATGGGCAAGACCGACGTACGCGATCCGGAACGGGTCGCCGCCGACCATCCCGGTGTGGTCTACACGTCGTTCGACCTCACCGACACCGCCCCCGACCGGATCGCCGAGATGCTGGCCGAGCTGGTGGGGTGGTTCGAGGTGGGGGTGCTCACGCCGCTGCCGGTGAGCACCTGGGACGTGCGGCGGGCACCGGACGCCTTCCGGCACGTGAGCCAGGCCAGGCACATCGGTAAGGTGGTGCTGACGGTGCCGGTGCCGCTCGACCCGGACGGCACGGTCGTCATCACCGGCGGCACCGGCGCGCTCGGTCGGCTACTCGCCCGCCATCTGGTCGAGACCCACGGCGTACGGCGTCTGCTGCTGCTCGGCCGGAGCGGGCGGCCGACGGCCGTGCCGGGCGCCGAGGTGGAAGTGCTGGCCTGCGACGTGACCGACCGGGACGCGTTGGCCGCCGCCCTCGCCCGGGTCCCGGCCGAGCATCCGGTCACCGCGGTCGTGCACGCGGCCGGCGTCCTCAACGACGGCATGCTGGAGGCGCTGACGCCGCGGCGGCTGCGCGACGTGCGGGCGCCGAAGGAGGACGCGGCGCGGCACCTGGACGAGCTGACGGCCGGCCTTGACCTGGCCGAGTTCGTACTCTTCTCGTCCGGCTCGGGGCTGTTCGGCAACGCCGGGCAGGCGCACTACGCCGCCGCGAACGCCGCGCTGGATGCCCTCGCCGAGCGGCGCCGGGCGCGCGGGCTGCCGGCCCGGTCGCTGGTCTGGGGCCCGTGGCAGGTGGCCGACTCGATGGCCGGCGACCTCACCGACGCCGACCACGCCCGGCTGGCCGGGGCCGGGATCCGGCCGCTGCCGGCCAGCGAGGCGCTGGAGCTGTTCGACCGGGTGCTCGGACGCGACGAGGCGGTGCTCGTGCCGATCGCCCTCGACCCGGCGAAGCTCGACTCACCGCTGCTGCGCGGCAACCGGCGCCGTGCGGCGGACCGGCCAGCGCCGGCTCGGGGCGCCGCCCTCACGCCGGCGCGGCTGCTCGACACGATCCTGGCCGGCACGGCCGCCGTGCTCGGCCACCGGGACGCGACCGGCCTCGACCCGGCGCAGCAGTTCCGGGCCTTGGGCTTCGACTCGCTCACCGCGATCGAGCTGCGCAACCGGCTCGCCGCCGCCACCGGCCTGCGGCTGCCGGCCACGCTCGTCTTCGACCACCCGACGCCGCACGCGGTCGCCGCCCACATCGCCTCCCTCCTCGACCCGAGCCCGGAACCGGCTCCCGCGGCACCGGCGAAGGCGCCGGCGGCCCCGGCCGAGGAAGCGATCGCGGTGGTGGCGATGGCATGCCGGTTCCCGGGCGGCGTCCGTACGCCCGAGGACCTGTGGGAGCTCGTCCGTGACGGCGTCGACGCGGTGACGCCGTTCCCCGACGACCGCGGCTGGGACCTGGAACGGCTCGCCAACCCCGATCCGGACCGGCTCGACACGAGCGCCACCCGCTTCGGCGGCTTCCTGTCCGGCGCGGCTGAGTTCGACGCCGGGTTCTTCGGCATCTCGCCGCGCGAGGCGCTCGCGATGGACCCCCAGCAGCGGCTGCTGCTCGAGGTGTCCTGGGAGGCGATGGAGCGGGCCGGGATCGACCCGTCCAGCCTGCGCGGCTCGGCCACCGGTGTGTTCATTGGCGCCTTCGCCCAGGACTACGGCACCCGCTTCGAGGCGCCCGCCGACCTCGCCGGGCACCTCGGCACCGGCCGCGCCACCAGCGTCGCCTCGGGGCGGATCTCGTACACGTTCGGACTGGAGGGCCCCGCACTGACCGTCGACACCGCCTGCTCGTCGTCACTGGTGGCGATACACCTGGCCGGGCAGGCCCTGCGGGCGGGGGAGTGCGACCTGGCGCTCGCCGGCGGCGTCACCGTGATGGCGACCCCGGAGATCTTCGTCGAGTTCTCCCGGCAGGGCGGGCTGTCGGCCGACGGCCGGTGCAAGGCGTTCGCCGACGGCGCCGACGGGACGGGCTGGGCTGAGGGCGCGGGCGTGCTGCTGCTCGAACGGCTCTCGGACGCGCGTCGGCGCGGCCACCCGGTGCTCGCACTGCTGCGCGGCAGCGCGGTCAACTCGGACGGCGCCTCGAACGGGCTGACCGCCCCGAACGGGCCGTCCCAGCAGCGCGTGATCCATGCGGCGCTGGCCGGCGCGGGTCTGACCCCAGCCGACGTCGACGTGGTGGAGGCACACGGCACCGGCACCCGGCTCGGCGACCCGATCGAGGCGCAGGCCGTGCTGGCCGCGTACGGTCGGGAGCGAGACCGTCCGCTGCTGCTCGGCTCGCTCAAGTCGAACATCGGCCACGCGCAGGCCGCCGCCGGTGTCGGCGGCGTCATCAAGATGGTACAGGCGATGCGGTACGGCGCCGTGCCCCGCACCCTGCATGTCGGCACGCCCACCAGCCAGGTCGACTGGACGGCGGGACGGGTCGCTCTCGTCACCGAGCACACGCCCTGGCCGCCGGTGGACCGGCCGCGCCGCGCCGCGGTCTCGTCGTTCGGGGTGAGCGGCACCAACGCGCACCTGATCCTGGAGCAGGCGGCCGACGCCGAGCCGGCGGAGGCAGGCCCGGATCCGGTGGTGCCGCTGCCCTTCCCGCTCTCGGCCCGTACCGGCGAGGCGCTGGCCGAGCTGACCACCGTCCTGCTGGCCCACCTACGGGCCCGGCCCGAGCTGCCGCTCTCGGCGCTCGCTCGCACGCTGGGCCGGCGCAGCCCGTTCGAGGTGCGCGCGGTGCACGTCGCGGCGAGCACCGAGGACCTGCTCGCCTCGCTCGGCGCGGCGAACCAGCTCGCCACGACCGCCGTCAGCCACCGCGCCGTCTTCGTGTTCCCCGGTCAGGGTTCGCAGTGGGTTGGTATGGGTCGGGAGTTGGCGGCGGTGTCGCCGGTGTTTGCGG
>DASRYP010000719.1:0-2267 GCA_035687165.1 Actinoplanes sp.
TCGTGAAGCGGCAGCGAATGACAGCCCTGTGCCCAAGCTATTTGCAACCATTCGAACCCCACGCTTCCAGTGAGGCCAGCCTCGGACCGCCGAGGTGGGTGGCCGGGTTGGGTGGGATCGTTGCGGGTGGCTACTGGTTGAGAAGCGGTCCGAGCCTGCCCTCCGATGGTCGCGGCGCCGCCGCGAGGCTGGGCGCTGGTCAGCACCGGCTTGGCCGACCAGGCTGGCGGTCATGGCTGCGGTGGTGACGGTAAACGATGTGCTTGACGGGCATGTGGGCCTGGATGTGGAGTGTCTGGATCGGATCTATCTGAACGGCTACGTGCCGAACCTGCAGGTGGGCGGGCAGGTGGTGTCGTTTATGACCGCGCATCTGGGCAATCCGATCCCGTCGCCGGCGATCATGGAGAAGATCGGCACCGCGTTCCGCACGGCGGTGGACCGGTTCGCTGCCGATAACAAGATCGCGGTGGTGCGGTTCGGTAAGGACGACCGCAAGATCGAGGTGATGCGCCCGTATCTGGCTCGGCAGGCGCGTACCGGCCGGCCCGGGGTGGCCGCGATCGGGATCGCCCAGGAGTTCCAGAACGTGTTCGCCGCGACGAAACGCGTGGGCCACAACGGGGTTCCGTGGTTTTCGTTTTTCAAGGCCGACCGGCGGGTGACGTGTTTTTATGTCTATCTCTGGGACGCCGATTTCGGGCCGGCGTTCATTAAGATCTGCGCCTACTTCCCGTACCCGATCAAGGTGTGGCTCAACGGCCACGAGTGGGCCAAACGCCAGGCCGTCAAGGCGGGGATCGGGTTTTCCGAGCTGTCCAATGGGTTTGCCAGCTGTGCGGATCCCGCCGCGCTGCAGGCCATCTGTAATCGGCTGGGCCCGGGCACCATCGGGGTGTTCTTCCAACGCTGGATGAGCCGGCTGCCGCTGCCGCTGACCGAACACGACCGCGCCGCGGGCTACTGGTGGGAGCTGTCCATGCGCCAGATCGAGGTGTCTCGCACCCTGGTCTTCGACGCGCCGCGCCACGCCCGCTCCTTCTTCGAGGCGCTGGTCGCCGACAATCTCGACATCGGCCGACCCGACACTGTGGAACTGATCTTCCACGGGCCCCGGCACCCGGGCAGGCCCCCGCAGTTGGACTGCGTGCCGAAGACGAAGATCGTCACTCGCGGCACCGAGGTGACCGTCAACGCCTTCTATAAGAACTCCCGCATCAAACAGTATCTGAAGGACCGGCGGGCGTTGCGGATCGAGACCGTGATCAACTCACCCGACGACCTGCGCTGTCACCGCCGTCTGGCCCATCTCGACGAGCTGCAGGCCCGCGCGCGTGCGGTCAACCGCAGACTGCTCGATACTGAACGTGTCGGCCAGGGCTGCGTCCTTGCGAGTCCAGCCTTTGAGCGGATCGCACGGCCCACCCTCACCGAGGATGGCAGGAGGGCCCCGGCCTTACGGTTCGGCGACCCTCGGGTCCAAGCCCTGGCCGGCGCCCTATGCACAACAATGCTCGCCGTCACCGGCATCACCAACAAGAGCCTGCGCGCCTTGATGACCGGCCTGCTCGACGGCATCGGCTACACCACCAACCAGGCCAGCTACGACCTGGCCCGGCTGCGGGTCAACGGGCTCATCACCCGAGTCCCCGGCAAGAACCGCTACCGGCTCACCGGCGACGGGCTACGGTTCGCGATCTTCTACACCAAACTGCACGACCGACTACTACGCCCGTTGCTGGCCGCCGACCAGCCCCCCGCACCACCGCCACTACGAAAAGCATTGCACACCATCGACATTCACATCACTGAACGCATCGACCGGGCTCGACTCCTGCCGAACGCAGCCTAAAACTCAAGACAACTCTCAACGACCTAGCAGCCAAGGGTCCCTAGTCGTGTGACTATTCGATGGAGGGTTCGCGTTCAGCCGAGCCAGCTGAAACCCCCGCGGGGGGCACACTGCGGCCTTATCGATGACGTCACCGAGGTTAATGACGTGCGACGCCGCATGTGACCAATCGGCGGCGTGTTCGAAATAGCGCTGGCTGAGTACCGGAGCCACCCACCGTTGGGGTTGACGCGCTCATCGCCATCGGAGACGAACATCGACATCGGCAGATGGCCTCGCATCTCGTGAAGGCGCTCAGCAGTGACGTGTGCTCGGTGTAGATGACGGTGCGAGGGGTTTGTGGCTCGGTCACGGCTGCGCATGATTCCCACGTTTTACACGGGGGTAGGGCGAATCGCCCTACCTTCAAATCGCC
>DASRYP010000720.1:0-2238 GCA_035687165.1 Actinoplanes sp.
CGAGCCCGACTGGGTGGTGTCGATCGCGACCGAACCGTTGACCCAGCCGGTTCCCGTGCCCGCGGCTCCGGTGACGTGCTCGGTGGTGCGCAGAACCTTGCCGGTCGCCGCGTCGACCTCGACGGTCAGGCGGCTCACGCCGTCGGCGCCGGTGCCGTTGACCGTGGTCTCCCAGGCCAGCGCGGCCGCCTTGCCCTCCGCGGCGAGCACCACGAGGTTCGTACCCTCGACGCTCTTGACCGTCTTGAGCTGGTCCTTGGCGATCGTGGCGGCGGCGGTGGCGGAGAGCTTGGCGACCGTCGACAGTTCGCCGATCGGGCTGCTCTGGGCGAC
Organism: Actinoplanes sp.; assembly: GCA_035687165.1. Lineage (GTDB taxonomy): Bacteria > Actinomycetota > Actinomycetes > Mycobacteriales > Micromonosporaceae > Actinoplanes. Next base: position 334 of record DASRYP010000720.1, read on the forward strand.
GGAGGTGTACTTCGTCCGCCCGGCCGCGTCGGTCACGACGACGAAGTCCCCGCCGCGAACCGGAAGGCCGTTGTAGGCGCGCTCGAAGGGGACGTAGTTGAGGCCCGAGGACTGGATGACCTGCTGACGCTGGAAAGTCTCTCGCGAGCCGGCTTGTAGGACGGGCGGACGGCTGGCGACGAGGGCGTCCGCCTTGACGGCGGCGAGCGCGGCGGCGGCCGCCGGGTCCGGCGGCGCGGCGGTGGCCGGGCCAGTCACCGCGACCATAGCGGAGGCGGCCGCGGTTCCGGCCACCAATGCGATGATCAATGGGGTTCGACGTTTCACGCGCGTACTCCTTCCCCGCCCCGGGGTGGGGGGCGGGCTCAAGGTCCGAGACGGGACGACTTGAGGTGAGACGCTAGGCATCGATGAGCGTCACCGAATCAGGGAAAACCCTTGCGCCTTGAGCGGGGGCTTTTCGCAGGCCGGGCATGATTCAACAAGATGAACAATCGTTCAAGTGTGCGTAGCGTAACCTTATGAGTTCATAAAGTGACATGCTTGGCCCTGGCAGGGTGGTTGCCGGTCAGGCATCATGACCGGACAGCGTCCCTTCAGGAGTGTGTGATGACCTCACAACTCGAGTTCGCGGCCCGCACCGCGTTCGCCCAGGTGCTCACCGCCTGGCGCACCCGTCGTGGCCTCTCCAAGAAGCAGCTCGCCGCGTCGATGGGTTACCACCCGTCATACATCAGCCACGTGGAGAGCCTGCGGCACCATCCGACCTTCGAGTTCGCCTGCCGCGCCGAGGCGGTCCTGGCCAGCGGAGGTGAGATCATCTCGCGGTACGAGCAGTGCCGGCAGGCCGCCGGCGAGCCCGCACCGGTCCAGGTGGTCCGCAGCGACTACGAGCCCAGCCCGATGCTGCCCGCCACGCTCGTCATCGAGGAGGAGAACGCCACCCTGACGTACGCCGACGGGTGGTATTTCGCCCGGGTCGAGCGGGTGGTCCGCAACGTCGGAGACCGGCCGGTCACGTGCTATCCGGTGCGGGTCGACGTCGACCGCTTCCCCGACCAGCCGGGTGTCTCGCGGCGGCTGCACGCGGAGAGTCCACTGCAACTCTCCGATCTCGACTTCGAGGCATCGGCCGGCGATGAACGGCCCGAGCCGATGGAGGTGCGCGTGACGCGCTCCTCCGACGCGTACGTCAAGATGATCCTGGTGTTTGGCAACGCGCGGGCCCGGTTCCCGCTCTATCCGGGTGAGCGCACGCGCGTGATCTACAGCTATCGCGTGCCGGCCAGCCTGTGGGGGCAGTGGTTCCAGCGCGACATCCGCTTCCCGACGAAGGCGCTGACGATGTCGCTGCGGCTGCCCGCGTCGATCGCCGGTGAGGTGAATGCCGAGATCCTTTCCTACGCGGGGATCAAGGGTTTCTCGCCGACCGAGTCGCCGGGCGAGAACGGGACGGTCGTCTACACGCTCCGGTTGCGCGAGCTGCTGCTGACCAGTCAGGTCAGGATCCGCTGGCGGTTCGCGGAGCGCGCGTCGACGGAGTTCACGGATGTGGCCGCCTGACGCCGCGCGGTCAGTGCTGGTGGTCAGACCTGGCGGTCTCGGCCGGCGAAGAAACCGGCGATCATCTGGGGGATGACCAGGCAGATCATCAACGTCAGCGGGGCCCGCCAGCCACCGGTGGCGTCGTGCAGGGCGCCGACCAGGAACGGGCCGGGGATCGCCAGGATGTAGCCGACACTCTGGGCGAAGGCGGAGAGACGTACGACGGTGGCGGGGTTGCGTCCGCGCAGCGCGATCATCGTCAGGACCAGCGGGAACGCGGTGTTGACGACGCCCAGGAAGGTCGCCCACAACCAGGCGGCCGCGGCCGGGTCCCACCACAGTCCGCCATAGCCGGCCAGG
>DASRYP010000721.1:0-6010 GCA_035687165.1 Actinoplanes sp.
TCGGTGGATTACCCTGACACCCAGCACGCCGTGTTTCCGATCTTCAGTTCCCGTGTCTTCGCAGCTCAGGAACCTAGACGGGACACGGCGTGCGCTAGCAACCGGGGTCGAAACTCACCCACGAGAACGGCAGTAGAACCGGATTTCGCCGTGGCGAAGCGGATCACCGCGATCGGCTTGCCGGACGACGGGAAGGCTCGACGCTATGCGCTGACTGGGCTGCTGGTTTGTGAGGGGTGCGGGCGCCGGTTGGATGGGCATTGGGTGCACGGCAATCCGGGATATGGGTGCCGCCACGGCAGCACCTCGGCGCATCCGGGGGGCGAAGGCCCGAAGTGGGTGTACTGGTCGCAGGCCCGGCTGTTCCGGAAACTTCGCGATGCTCACCGCGAGGTTGCCCTGCTCGGCGACGCCGAGGACCTGGCGGCCTATCTGAGGGCCGGTGATCTGGTCGTTGTCTGCGGACCGGGCGTGTTGATGATCGACGCCGCCGCGACGGTCGAAGACGAGACCGAACCTGTCGACGACGAGCCGGAAAACGAACACTTGCAGCAATGGCCGCTGTCCCTGGAGCCTCGTAGCCGTGCCGGCGGATCAAGCCAGAAGACGATGCGACTCCCGCGGCAAGGCACGAAAGACAATACCCCCGCCAGGCATCACGTGAAACGTGAATGACCCGTGGGGGTTAACGTGTCCGGAGCCTGACTTGAACCATAACTACATGGCGCCGATGCAGGCTGACCTGCTGATCTGTTGAAGCCATGAGGTCTACTTACGACTATGTCACTGTCACGACGGCCGCGGAACCCCACCCTGCGAGGAGTTCACCCGGGCGGGTTTCTTCGCACTCCGGCCGGTGCGGACCTAAGCGAAAGCGGGACACTCCAGGCGTGCATGGGCATCGGCGGAGACGCGACCGCCGCACTGACCGGGCGGTCGATCTGGTCATCGAGAAGCGCGATGGATCGGCTTCGGCGCGGTCGGCACCCGACGGGCGATCGTCCGGTACCGCCACAGGGTAGTAGGAACCACAGTCGCGGCCGCCGGACCCGGGCGTCGTCGACAAGCTTTTTGATCGCGGTTAATAGATCGGCGGCGGGCTTGACCGGAAACGTGGTCCTGCCGCCGATCACGCCGCTAGAGCTGTACGGATCGTTCGGTGTAGTTCTGCACGCCTGACGGGATCTTCCAAGGCGGGAAGAACATCGTGCAGGTCGAGGGCCATCGTGCGGACGCGGGCGGCGGACCGGCCCGCGGCGTCGCGGACGAGTACGCGATGCACGCTGAGTGCTTCGCCCGGGTGGATCAGAACAGCGGTCGGCACCTGCGGGTAGGCCCCAGGCCGGGCAAGCGCTTGAGCGTAGAGGAACGCCTGGTAGAGGTCACCGGGTTCAACGTTGCGTTCGTCGTAGAGCTTGTACTTGATGTCGACCACCAGCCGCCAGGGCCCATGCGTGAGGACGAGGTCTGGGATCACTGTGCCGTAGGACCGGCTCGTAGTCTCGTTGATCAGGACTGATCGGTCGCGCGCTTGTGGTTGCACCCGCACGTCAGTTCCGGCCATCGCTTCGGTGACCAGACGCGTGACGAAGTCTTCGAACAGCCGGTTCATGTCCAGGAGAAACACCGGTGCGCGACCTGGACCGCGCCCATACAGGTCGCGGATGGCGTTGCCCCTCAATAGGAGCAGACTCCAGTGGTGGGCGTTGCGGTAGTGCGCGTTCTGGCGGGTGTAGTGCAGGTCGGTCCCGACTGCCGCCGGGTCGAGGCCAGTCGGGTCACACACTCCGGCGAAGTCGGCCGTGACCCTGCGGGCGTGCGCCCGGACGGTGGGGGCAGAGACCGTTCGTGCGGCCACGTCGAGTCCAGCCGCCAGCACCTGGTTGTCCAGAGTGTCGGTCTCGTACTCGTCGTAGCGGCACTCGAGCTGGTCCAGTTGGCCGAACCGGCGCAGCAACTGCCGGTCGCCGAGCAGTCGGCCGCGCAGCACTGGTAGAGCGGCTTCCCGGGTCATGTACTCGCGCACCGGGCCACGGCGCAAGACCTCCTCGGACGTCCTGGCGACCAGCAGACCGACCAGATCTCGGAGATTAGCGCCCTCGGCGGCCAGCGCCCGGACGGCGGCGATCTCGCGCAGGGCGCCGAGGCCACTGGCGTAGTGGAGCATCTGCAACACGCCGAGGTTGCCGCCGCTGGCTTTCGGCACGATGTGCAGCTCGGCGGCCTCGAAGCGCACGACTCCGATCCAGGAGTATGTGGTGATCTCGGCCTGGCCGTCAGCCAGCCAGCGGATCCGCAGGCGCCGCCCGTCGGCCTCGATTGCCTCGCCAAGCCGGCGGTCCGCCGGTCTCGGCTCAGGCCACGGCAGCCGCCGTGTCTGGTACTCGCTGAGGATGTGCGTCGTCACAGCAGCGATGACCCGCTGGAGCCGACCTGTAGTTCGGTATAGAGCGCTTCGATCAGGTCAGCGTCGGTCAGGTCGCGGAGCCGCTGCTCCTCCTCGTCGATCATCGAGGTGCCCAGGAGCCGGGCCAGCAGGCCGTAGTCGTCGCATGCGTACTCCTGCAGCAGCGGCAGGACATCGCCGCGGAACGCCGCCGCGAACTCTTCCTCGGTGTCCGCCGGTTGCCCGCCGCGCAGGAAGAACGCGTGTCCGACCTGACGTTCCCGGCCCACCTCGACACGGATCCGGGCGTTGAGGGCAGTGAGAAGTTCTGCCAGGTGGAGTTTGCCGACGAATGCCCCCTCCAACGTCTCCCGGTCCGGCAGCAATTCCTGGAACGCGAATCTGCGCCGCAGGGCGGCGTCCAGCAGCCGGATGCTGCGGTCGGCGGTGTTCATGGTCGCGAGCACATACACGTTGGGCGGCACGGCGAACGACTCCCCGCTCTGCGGTAGCCTCACCGCCAGCCCGCGCTTGTCGAGTTCGAGCAGCGTGATTAGTTCCCCGAAGATCTTCGGGAGGTTCCCCCGGTTGATCTCGTCGATCACGACGAGGTAGGGGCGGTCCGGGTCGGCCGCCGCGGTGCGGCAGACCCGCTTGAAGATGCCGTCGACAAGGCGCAGGTTGAGCCCGCCGCCGGGCGCCTGCGTGGGCTTGAAGCCCTCGATGAAGTCCTCGTAGCCATACGAAGGATGGAAGGTGACTTGGGTGAGCTGACCGACGTCGTCGTGGGATGCCACCGCCGCGGTGACGTCCGAGCGGGTCTCGCCGATCAGGTCAACCATTTCCGCGGACTCCTCGGCGGTGAGTGCGAACAACGTGCCCTGACTACGGGTTACCACCGGTTCGCTCCCGGCCAGCACCGGGTTGTCACGCAGTTGCGCCCAGGTAGGGCCGTCGGCCACCCGGACTACCGGGATCAGCCGCAACGGTTCTTCGCGAGTGGCGTCCACGTCGGTGACACGCGCCAGCCCGACGATCCGCTGCACAGGCTGCGCCTCATAACAGAAGACCAGATCGCCCGGCTGGATCCGGGCGAAGTTGCGGGCGATCCGGCTCTTATGGAAGTCGACAGTTCCGTCGGCGAACATCTGATTCCAGGACCACCTGGCCGGATTCGCCACCATCCACCACGCGGTCGACCCCGCCGGTAGGGCACTCAGCACGGCCACCACCGACTGGAACGCTTCGGTGCCGACGCGGGCCAGCGGGTCCAGTCCGGTACGGCCTCGGGCCAGCCACCAGGCGGCGAAACGAAGCGCCGTGTAGGTCTTACCGGTGCCGGGCGGCCCGTACAGGATGACCTGACCCTTGCGTTCCAACGCTGCCGCGATCGATCGCAGTCGCTGGTCCTCGGCGGCGAGGGTGCCGCCCGCCACGGGTTCCGAGTCGGACCCGGGCTCGGCGATGGCCGGCTGCTCACCGGTGATCGCGCGCCACACCGTGCCGGGCACCTCCGCGACCGTCGTGACACCCCATCGTTTGATCGGCTCGGCCAGCGTGCGGGCGTACGACTGGTCCCAGTCGACCGTCACCGTGTGTTTGAACTCCGCTCGTTCTGGACGCCACACGTAACCCGGTTCCACGACGGTGCCGACCGCGAGGATCTTGGTTGTCCCCTCGTTGGCGACCACCCGGTCACCGACCTCGAGCGAGGCCAGCCGCCACACCTCGCGGGCCTTACGGGTCACCGTCGACTGGTTGCCGTTGTACGGGTAACGCTCGGCAAACGCTGCTCGGAAGTCCTCTTCGGAGGCGAAGGCGTTCAAATCGCCGACGTCGTCCCATCCGACGCAGATGAACCCGCCGTCGCGGCACTCGGGCCACATCCGCGCTGCCTCGCCAGGCGCGATCTTCACGGTCGCCGGCGCAGCCCGGGGGTCGGCCCACCAGTACAGCAGGTTCATGATCTCGATCGGATGCCAGCCGTCGAACCGCCCGGTATCGCGGGCAAAATTCAGCAGACGCCTGTTCGCGCCCAACGGTGTCAACGCCGCAGGGCTGTCGCCCGCCAGCCGGTGCAGGAAATGCCGCAGATGCACCTGTGAATAGATCGGCAGCAACTCGCCCGGATAGTACACGAACAGCGCCTTGGCGGTCACTGCCGGCCCGGAACGCAGCGCGCCAATGTCATCGACGGCATCGATCCGGCCCTCGCCGGCCAGCTCAAAAGCCCGGACGAAGCCGGAGCGAACAGCCTCCCACGCATCCTGATGCGACGCGTACGTCTGGTCGTAGAACCAGCCGGAGCCGTCCTGCCGCGCGTAGATGATCAACTTGCGGGAAGTTCCACCGCGGATACTTCCGAGCTCGGGCGAGCCGAATTCCAACCGATAACAGAACGACGCCTTACTGTCGGGCAGACCCAGCGCGTACCGCTCCACCGGCAGTGACGGCCAATCGGACAGCGGGAACGAGGTCCGAATCTCCGCAGCGTGCCGGTCCGCCTCAGCGACCGCGGCGGCGACACTACCGCGGTCGAACGCTCGGACTGCATCCTCGAGTTCCGTCTGCGCATTGGACTCCACCGTCTGAGGCTACTGAACCTATAGCCCGCGGCAGCACCCTTCAACGACACGGCCCGAGAGAACACCGCCGCTGTGATCGACGTCGATCACCGAGGCGCTTCACCTGGTCACGGTCCGCCCTTCGCTGACAACCGCAGCGCTGTAGATCCCCCGCAACGAAGGCCGTCCCGGGCTCCCGAACTTCTCTGATCGACCGCGTGTATCAACGGACCGGAGGATGATAGGGACCGCGAGCCTCGAGGACGGAACCACCTGCTGCGGAAACAAGGGGACGTGATCCCGGTGCGGACGATGAACCGTGGGACGTCGACGTTCAGTTGGCTGGATACCGACGATGCGCAGACCCGCCGGGTACGAGAAGCCATCGCACTGCTGGACGACAAGGACGCCTCCGATCCATTGGGTACCGGTCGGGTCCGGGACACCTTCGCGGGGGCACTGTCAAGCCCCGGGTTTGATGGAGAGTCTCCATCAAACCCGGGGCGAGACAGCACCCCTCCGGAACGTAAGGGTGATACTGGGAGAGTCGTTCGCATGTCAATGCAACGCGGCGAACTCATTCACTGACGGCGATTGCAGCCGACGCGGGTGCTACGAGGACTGGCTGATGCGCAGCCGCCAGCTGGTCAACCGTTCGACCGGTAGCGTCCGAACCTTTCGGTTACGTCTGCGCCTCGGTTGGCCAAAGCGTCGTTCAGGTCCACGGTGACGGTGTCGGGGACGACTTCGGTCCCGGTACCGAAGGTTACTGGTGCGCCCTCGGGAGGGATGACCAAGTGTCCGGCATCGCGGTGGTAGCGCTTGAGGTCGAGTTCGGCCCTGCACACGTCGACGAATCGGGCGCTCCTCACCTGGACCACGGTGGCTCCGAGGCCTAGGTGTGCACGGATACGGCGGTCATCGCCGACACCGAACTTGAGCAGCCGACGGTGCTGTACGAGATAGAGCAGGTAGGGGTCGTCGCGGCGGGCTCGGGCGCTACGGGATCCCGGCGGGGGTGGGCAGGTGACGCATTCGAGGATGCGCTCTCGCGGCCTGA
>DASRYP010000722.1:0-2261 GCA_035687165.1 Actinoplanes sp.
GACCCCGAAACGGTGCCGGTGAGCGTCGATGTAGTCGACGATCACCGCAGTCGGCGGTCGAGCTCCGCCGCGGCGAAAAACGCCGACGCGGTCTTCAAGATCTCGTTGGCCCGCCGCAGCTCGGCGTTCTCCCGCCGCAGCCGCTTCAACTCCGCCGACTCATCGCTGGTGGTCCCGGGCCGCTGGCCGGTGTCGACCTCGGCCTGGCGCACCCACTTGCGCACCGTCTCCGCGGTGCCGACACCCAGCTTCTGAGCGACTGCGTTGATCGCCGCCCACTGCGAGTCGTAGTTCGGGGTCACCTCGAAGACCATGTGGGTTGTCAGAAGTCGTGCCTGGGTCGCTGCCAGTGGTAATCGCCGGTCGGACATGCTCCCGGCGTGTCGTTGCGTTGCTGTACTTGAGGAAGCGCCGGGATAAACCGGCATGGGGGAGGAGATGGAAGAGCTCTACGCCGAAGGGGTAGCGACCCACGGCGGCCCCGAGTCATGCGTCGATGGCCTGTGAGGGCGTGGCGAAGCGTTGACAGGGGTACGTGCAGGCCGGGTTATTGAGCCACGAAATTGCAGCTTCGGGGTGCCCACGCTGTTCAAGTGGCGGAAGGCAACACTGCCGGCGGCGTTAGCGCGAGTCGTTGGTGGACCCCGCGGGGTCAGAGAGCCATGGCATGTACGGAACCTCCATGCGCGAGAACCGGGAGATCCCACGCTCGCCCGTGCGGTTGATCACCGGGCGGGACGCTCAGGGAACACGAAGTGGTACGCCTGAGATGCACGAGGGTGGGAAGTCGGACGGTCCCGTAGTACCTGCGAACCTGCCGAACAAAGCCGTGGGAGCGGTGGCGGAGGCGGGGGAGGGAAGGGGATCGGCCAAGGGGAACACGGCCAGCAAAACGCCTGCCGGACGCAGTGCCGGGTCAGGGGCGTCCAGTGCGCTGGAGCGTGTGCGGGAAGTTGCACGACGAGATAAGGATGCGCGGTTCACGGCGCTGCTGCACCACGTTGATCTGGTTCGGCTCCGGAAGGCCTATGGGGCGATCCGCCCGCAGGCCGCTCCGGGGGTGGATGGTGTGACGTGGGCCGAGTATGGGCAGGGCCTGGAGGCCAACCTGCGGGATCTGCATGCACGGGTGCAAGCGGGGCGTTACCGGGCCAAGCCGAGCAGGCGCGTCTACATCCCGAAGGCGGACGGGCGGCAACGGCCGTTGGGTATCGCCTCGCTGGAGGACAAGATCGTCCAGCGGGCCGTCGTCGAGGTGTTGAACGCGGTCTATGAGGTGGACTTCCGGGGGTTCTCTTACGGGTTTCGGCCGGGGCGCAAGCCCCACGATGCGCTGGACGCGTTGTCGGTCGGGATCACAGACAGGAGGGTGAACTGGGTGCTGGATGCGGATATCCGCGACTTCTTCGGCCAGCTTGATCATGCTTGGCTTCGGGGGTTTCTCCGGCACCGGATCGCGGACGAGCGGGTCCTGCGGTTGATCGACAAGTGGTTGACCGTGGGGGTCGTCGAGGACGGGCAGTGGACGGAGTGTGAGGAGGGTTCGCCGCAGGGGGCATCGGTGTCGCCGTTGTTGGCGAACATCTACCTGCACTACGTGCTGGATCTGTGGGTGGCGTGGTGGCGTGACCACCACGCCCACGGTGATGTGATCATCGTCCGGTGGGCCGACGATTTCGTGGTCGGGTTCGAGGACGAGCAGGACGCGCGGCAGTTCCTGGCGGAGCTTCGTGGACGGTTCGCGAAGTTCGGGCTGGAGCTGTACCCGGACAAGACCCGGTTGATCGAGTTCGGGCGGCATGCTGCCTGGAAGCGACGCAGGCGGGGTGCGGGCAAACCGGAGACGTTCGACTTCCTGGGGTTCACGCACATCTGCGCGACGAACAGGGCGAGACGGTTCTGGATGAGGCGCATCACGATCACCAAGCGGAAGCGGGCGAAGCTGGCCGAGATCAAGGTCGAGCTCAAGCGACGCTGGCAGCACCCGATCCCGGAGCAGGGGCAATGGTTGGCCAGCGTGCTGCGCGGTCACTACGCCTACTACGCCGTGCCCGGCAACTCCGACGCGGTAAACGATCTCCGGTTCCAGGCGATCAAGCTCTGGCGTAAGCGGCTACGTCGCCGCAGTCAGCGGGCGCGGTTGAGCTGGGTCCGGATGACACGGATCGCGAATCGATGGCTACCGCGACCACGCGTGATGCATCCCTTCCCGGAGGTGCGCTTCGCCGCCAGAACCTGAGGCAGGAGCCCAGTGCGGTAGT
>DASRYP010000723.1:0-3896 GCA_035687165.1 Actinoplanes sp.
CTACTTTCGGTCGCACACCGTATCGGGATGGGCGTCGATGGTCGCCCGAGTCGGCCTGTGTTGCCGTCACGGTTGCCGTCAGCGTGACCTATGAATCGACAGGTATCTATTGTTGAGACTCGTCGACCGCGAGGTCCAGAGGCTGGGTTGTCGGTGGCCCGGATTTCCGGCGTGCGCGCGGGGCCGTAGGCCCGTAGCGCGTGCGCGCGGTCCGGCTCCGCCGGGCCGTCTTGATTATGTAGAGCAAGTTTGGACCAGCTCCCTCCCGTAGCCGCTGTCTCGGTGCTCGGCGCGCGGTGGCGTGCGCTGGTGTCTGGCCATGTTGCCGTCACCGTTGCCGTCAACCAGGTCCTGCGTCGGTCGCTGGCGCGGTTCCGGTCGATGAAAGTCCAGTTCAACGACTTGCCACCGTAGGTCACTCTCCGTGCTGGCCGTGAAAATGCCACACGTACTATGTGTTGGCTGGCACAACGCCAGTTCTCGTACACAACTGCGGTACTGGTGCGAAGGAAGGCGCTGGCCTATCTGGCGACGAATTGCTCGGACGTGCGACACAGCTTCGCGATGAATATGCCGATTCCCTCAAGGGGCTTTCGCAGAGCAAGCGACCGGCGACTGTGACGGCGGGATATAACAGGGAGACGGGTCAGTATGCGGCTGGGGCTTCAAGGAGAGGTGTTTGCGCCGAGACCTGCGTGGTGAATCAATTGGGCGGAGACCCTTCAAAGATCGTCTTTACTTCTGCTGTCAGGCCGAGAACGGGCGTCCAGGTCAACGTTTGCCCTACCTGCGAGGCGTCGTTTGGTAGGGGCGCCTTCCCTCAGTCAGGTACAACCTTTGATACCGATGTTCTTCGCCTGTTCGATTAGCTTGGATTGTGATGGAACTCGAACTTTCGCGTCACCGATGGTCTAGCCTCGACAGTCCGTATGCCGATTCCGGCGTCCTGCCGGACGCTATTCGCCAGCTTTGCGCGGCCTCTGACCGCCAGACGGCAGAGTTGGCCGTGACCAGGATAAGTAGGGTCTTGCCAACGCATGAGGCTCTGTCGCAGGCCTCGGTGGCGACAGCCTCAGCGCTAGTGAGTGGGCTGTGGCGCTGCGATGACGCGGTGGTAGATCTTGTGCTTGGATTGCTAGCCGACATAGCGGCTGGTTTCGAGGAGGACGCATCGGAGGATGTAAAATATTCGGCGGCCCACTTGGAATGTCTCAAGGAGATCTCACTAGGCTTTGTTGCGTACGTGGAGATACTAGAGACCAGTTCAAATGTGGACGCGCGAACTGCTTGCATCGATCTAATTGCGGCTTGCGGGCTTGCTACTGAGTGGCTTACGCGTCGCGCTGCGTTCTTCCTTGAGTCTGCCTTGCGGCTTCCTGATATGCGGGATTTTGCCACTGTCATCGAAAATTCTCTTTCGGATTTACGAGAGCGGATCAGGGAAGGTGGCACGGATCTATCTTGACGTTCTCTTGATCTGTGTTCGGAAGGTCGGGTCCAGCCGTTAGGTCGGGCGATGCCGGGTCCCTCGGTGCGACTTGGGTCAGTTGAATGTGCGGTCACTCGTGTGCGCTTGTGGACGCCCGCGTTCGCCCCGGTTGCTGTCGCGGCTGATGTCAGATGATCAAATCGATCGACAAGTTTCGATTAGCTCTGCGGCGCGCCGGAATTCGGCGTGACGGGTTCGCGCGATGCCGGCGTGCAGCCTGACGCACCCGTATTGTGTAGGGGCACTACGCCAATCGCTGGTAGTGCGTCGGTGGTCGGCTTTTCGAGGATCTATCCGGGTTGGTGTTCTGAGGTTCACGTTGGTGGAGCCTCGGCATTGGTGGGCGTGCGCGCGGGGCCGTAGGCCTTGAGCGCGTGCGCGCGGCCCGGCGTAGCCGGGCTGTCTTGATCCTGTATAGCTTTTCTTAGCCAATCGGCCACTGCGTCGGCGCCAGGGTGGTGGTCGTGCTGCGGCTACTTGGTCGGCTTGCGGGCGCGTCGCGGCTTCGCTGGCTCGGGTGCTGGTGCGGCGTCGGCTGAGGCGATGCCGGTGTTGGCCTTGTACTTCGCGATGTCGTCGGCGAGGTCTTGGTGCGCGGCCTTGAGGTCCGCGAGCTCTTGGGTGGCGGCGTTCATGGCGTGGACGTCTTTGACCATCATGGCGTCGACGATGCGGCCGGCGATCTCGTTTTGTTTCAGCAGGAACTGGGCGACGCGCCGGTTGAGGTCGGGGTCGTCGGCCATGGTGTCGCCGCGTGCTGGGTTGGGCTGACCTTCGGTGCCTGCGCGTTCACGCGCGAGTGGGTGGACGAAGGTGCCTTTGCCGACGACTGCGTAGGTGAGCCCGAGGTGTTGTAGCTCGCGCAGCGCGCGTTGGGCGGTCATCGACGCGACCCCGTAGCTTTCGGCCATCTTCCGGGCGGTGGGTAGTGCGTCTCCGCCGTGCAGGGTGCCGGTGCGGATCTGGTTGATGATGTCGTCGACGACTCGTTGAAACAGGGCGCGTTTGTCGTCGGCGGGGTGCGTCATGGGCTGATCGTAGCCATCTTGTCCTGGTTGAGCTACACGTGCTTCCCAAGATTCTTCATCCAAGGGCTTGACTCGATCACGATTGTCACGTGAAGCTTAGGCAACTTAGGAACCACGTCGTTGGGGTGTGGTCCCGCTGAGTCAAGGAGTTTCAACCATGTTGGTGCTGCCGATCGATGGCAGTCGGGCGTTGCTGGTGTTGGCGACGCCCGTACCGCAGTACAAGGACAGGTCCGCCCACATTGTGGCGACGGACCGGGTCACGGGTGCCCCTCTGGTTGAATCGATGGCAAGGGCGGTCCGGACTATGACGACCTGTTCACCCGCGCCTGGCTGGCTGCAAAGGACGATCCGCCGCTCGTGCGGGACCACCTTGCGCGGGTGCGGGATCTGATGGTGGCCCGGCAGCGCTCGATCCGGGTGGTGCTCGGGGTGAAGAACATGTGGCACGTCGGCCCGTCCGAGACCTGGCCGTTGGTCGTGGTGATTGTCGATGAGGCGCATACGTTCCTGAACGAGACCAAGGGCACCGACGCCGACTCCAAACGCCTCGACGCGCTCGCCCGGGAGACGTCCCGGCTGGTCGAGGAGTTGATCAGGAAGGGCCGCAACGTCGGTATCCAGGTCATTCTGGCGACACGGAAGGCCACCGGTGACGCGATTCCCACGAAGATCCGGGACAACTGCCAGGTCGCGATCAGCTTCGCCCAGCGCACCTCGGAAGCGGCCACGGCGGTACTCGGCTCCGACATCAGCGGCTACCCGGACGAGCATCCCCGCCGGTTGCAGGACCCGGCCTATGTCGGGGTGGCGTCGATGGTCGCCGAAGGCCGGCCCGGGTTCACCCTCGTCCGTACGCCGTACGTGCCCGACGCCGTGGCCGACCGGATCGCCGGCCAGACCACGCATCTGGTGCGTGACCCGCTTGCGCTGCTGCCGGCCGGGGCGGAGGTGACGACGCATGGCACGACCTGACCAGTATCAACGGCGGCAGCGGCCCATTCCGCCAAGAACAACACCGCTGCCCCCGTCACCTACCAGCCCCGACCCCCAACCGAGGGCGGGAGCCGCCCCGATCCTCGCACCCACCACGAGCGGTGTCGACCTGGACGCTTTGACCCGTCTCGCAGCGGCCGACCAGGCGCAACAGCGTGCGGGTGAGTGCGCTCGGCCGGTGCTGCTGTCCGGCCGCCGTCTGCTCGTGGACCCTGACACCGGCCGGATCGTCGACGACCTCGACGCATCCGGTGCCGGGCATCGGGTGGGGGTGCGGTGCCGCAACCGGCGTCGTGCGGTGTGCCCGGCGTGTTCGGCGTTGTATCGGCTGGACGCGTTCCACATGTTCGCCGCCGGCCTACGCGGCGGCAAGGACACCCCGG
>DASRYP010000724.1:0-7122 GCA_035687165.1 Actinoplanes sp.
ACATGCTGCGTGGAGTACGGCGAACTCCTCCACACCGAACGTCGCGAGCGCGACACGCATCGAGTCCGCCACATCCGCGATAATACCGGCCTGCCTGCCACGGATTGGTCGTTGGCTTCCGGTGCACTTCGTCGTTTCGACGGGGATCGTGGGGCCCGGCATCCGTGGCCACTCCACCGACAAACGCCCGAACCGGCTGCTCGAACGGATCCACGATTCGCGAGAAACTGCTCACGCGAAGCCCTCTTTGTCCGAGCGGTCACCGCTGCCGACCCGCCTACTGGATCACCGGCGATGGTTAACCTTGTTGATCACCGGAAGCCCGCAACCGCGCGAGGATGTCAGCGATTTCCCGAGTCTCCTCGTGGTCCGGACCGTACAGCACGAGGAAGTCGTCGTGCAGCGGAATCAGCTCCGCGACCGCTTCTTCCGTGTCGCCCGATGCGAGCAGCAACATCGCGATGTTGCGACGCAACTCCACCGCTTCGGTCGAGACATCGCCGTCGCGGGCGCGGACGTGGGTGAGGACCTGACGGAACTGCCGTAGCGCGATCGTGGCCTGCCCCAGCTCCGCACGGCAATGCGCCGCCTGGCGCAGGCATTCGAGCGCGTCATCGGTGTTGGGGCCGCCGGTTCGAACAAAGGCCGCGTACAGGGCGTCGAATTCAGGCAGGGCTGCCCGGAAATCGCCGCCGACGACGAGGATCGCGGCGCGGCGCCGACGCAGGCTGAGCACGCGCCGGCTTTCGATGCCGAGGGCCGCCGCTGCGGGCTCGATGACCTGTTGCAGCGCCTCGGCAGCCTGGGCAAACCGCTCGTCGTCGAGCAGTTCGTCGGATGTTGAGATCGCGGCTCGGATCGCTCCGCGTAGCTCGGTTGCCGGCGCTGTCTCGGGCGACGGAGCTGGCGCCGGCACCGGCTGGTCAGGTATGCCGGTGGCGACTCGGGGCCGTGGGGCGTTGGGGTGGCGGTACAGCAGCGTGGGGTCGGGTACACCGCACGGCGCAGGCCCTGCCGCAGGCGGTCGGGCGCCCGCTTCCGGAAGGAAGGGCAGCAAACGGTCGTAGACGTCGTACGCATCCCGGGGCCGCTGCTCGGGTTGTTTGGCGGTCAGGTCGAGGACAAGCGACTCGAGGGCTTCGGGTACGTCAGCGCGTATCTCTCGGAGGCGGCGGGGTGCGTCATATACGTGCTGACGCATCAATTCAAAGTCGCTGGTGCCGTCGAAGAGCGTTGTGCCGGCGAGGAGTTCGTGCAGCACGCAACCGAGGGCGTACAGGTCGCTCTGTGGGCTGATCTGGCCGCCCTGGATCTGTTCCGGCGGCATGTAGTGGTGGGTGCCGACGACACTGCCCGTCGCGGTGAGGCGGGTGACGTCAGTGCGCAGGATGGCGGCGATGCCGAAATCGAGCACCTTGATCTCACCGCCGGCGGATACCAGAACGTTGTCGGGCTTCAAATCGCGGTGTACGACGGGGATCGCGTGTGCGTGGGAAAGCACGGTGCAGATCTGGGCCGCGATGGCCGCCGCCCAGTCGACCGGCAGCGGCCTGACCGGATCGATGTAAGCACGCAGCGAGATGCCGCGGACGTACTCCATGACCAGGTAGACCCGGTCGTAGGTACGGTCGAGGACTGCGTCGTACACCTGGGGAACGCCGTGGTGCTGGATGCGGGCGGTGACCCGGGCCTCGCGGCGGAACCGCTTGGCGAACTCCTCGGCCAGTTCGGCCGTGGAGATCACGTCCGGGCGGATCAGCTTGACGGCGACCTCGCGGTCGAGGACACCGTCGTATCCGCGCCAGACCTGACCCATGCCGCCGGTGCTGATCTCGTCGACCAACTCGTACCGGCCGGCGATCGGCTCTGCCCGCACCGTCACCCCCCGCGTGTCGATGATCCGGTCCGGCCCAGTGTCTCGTGTGGACCCTGCGGCGTCCAGGCTAAGGGATCTCGGACGGTCAGGCCGCGTCGTCCTCGACGCCCGCCTGGCGGCGGATCATTCGCCAGGCGGCGCTGCGGGCGCTGCGGTTGAGCGAGCTGCGGAAGTCCTCCTGCGGGTCGAAGTACTTGCGGCCCATGTCGGCCATGGTGTCGAAGTGGTCCATCATCTTGTCCTCGAATACCGGGTCGAAGACGTGGCCGAAGTTCTCCTCGTCGTTGGCGACCGCGGCCAGGCGCACCTTCGGGTCGTCGAGGGCTTCGTTGAAGGGCGTGATGACGTCCTGCTCGGTGAATTCGGTGCCGTGCTTCTCGTTGAACTTCTCGATCAGCTCCGAAAGCAGCGACTTCTCCGGCTCTTTGGCACCGCCGGTGCCGTCGCCGAAGCCCTTCAACTCGGTCTCGCCCTCGGGGACCAGGCTGACGTTGTGGTCACCGGTGTGCTCCACCCGCAGGTGGCTGAGGTCCACCTCACCGATGTCCACGCCACCGTCGTCCCGGCGAGGCAGCCGGTTGAGCAGGTGCCGCCCATAGAGGTAGAGCCGCTCCAGCTCGGCGTCGACGTAGGGGACGATGCCGGAGAGGAAGCTGTACTTGCGGACGTAGTCGTTCAGGTCTGCGCGGAAGGCCTCGGCGCTCGCCTGGTCTTCCTCGTCGTCGCTGTTGAGCAGGTCGGCGAAGCGTTCCACCGCCGGATCTAGGTGCCGGTACAGCTCGGCGTGCAGCTTCTCCCACTTCGCCGTACTTCCGGCGGCCTCCTGCTCGGCCGCCAGGTAAGCCGACGCGAACTCCTGCATCTCCGCGTCGACGAGCAGCTCGGCGGCCATCACCTTGCTTTGCGCGGTGAAGAGCAGGTTGCGGTCGGACGGCAGGGTGGCGGCCGCCTCGAAGTACGGGCGGAACGCCTCCTTGATGTCGTCGGCCTCGTTGACGAAGTCCAGAACGGCCAGGTCGGGCTGAGCCTTGCGATCCATGGTCCGGTTAAGCCGGGACAGGGTCTGCACTGCGGCGATGCCGGTCAGCGTCTTGTTGACGTACATGGTGGTGAGCAGCGGCTGGTCGAATCCGGTCTGATATTTCTCGGCGACGACCAGGATCCGATATTCGGGCTGCCCGGCGCCGCCGGTCCGGGTTGCCTTGTCGTCGGCCCTGGTGTAGCCGAACGCCTTGGGCAGGGCGGTCTCCGGCAGACCGCCGTTCTCCTTGGCCTCGGTGGTCTCCTCACCGTCGTAGGTGAGGGTGCCGGAGAACGCCACCAGCACCCCGAGGTCGCCGTAGCCGCGGTCGTCCCGGTATCGCTTGATCGACCGCGCCATCTGCACGGCGCTGTGCCGCGACGCCGTGACCACCATCGACTTGGCCCGGCCGCCGAGCCGGCCGGCGCTGTGCGCCCGGAAGTGCTCGACGATGATCTGCGCGTGCTGGGCGACGGTGGAGTCGTGGGTCAGCGCGTACCGGGCCAGTAGCGGGTTCGCCTTGGCCGGGTCGACTTCCCGTTCGTCCGGGTTTTCGTTGACGAGTTTCCAGTAGGTGTTGTAGGTGACGTAGTTCTGCAGCGGGTCGAGGATGAACCCCTCCTCGATGGCCTGCCGCATCGAGTACGTGTGGAACGGGTGGTACTTCCCGTCCTCGCCGAGCGTCCCGAAGCCTTCGAGGGTTTTGGCCTTCGGCGTCGCGGTGAACGCGAAGTAGGACAGGTTCGCGGCCCGTTGCCGCTTCCGCGCACTGGCTGTCAGCTGCGCATCTACGTCGGTCGACGGCGCGGTGGTCGCGCCCGGGTCGCCGGAATCGGCGTCCAAGCCCAGGTCGCGCAGCACCGCGCGAACGGAAGCGGCGGCGTCGCCGGACTGTGACGAGTGCGCCTCGTCCACGATGATCGCGAAGCGG
The DNA here is from genome assembly GCA_035687165.1 of Actinoplanes sp. Taxonomy (GTDB): domain Bacteria; phylum Actinomycetota; class Actinomycetes; order Mycobacteriales; family Micromonosporaceae; genus Actinoplanes. The sequence goes on from DASRYP010000724.1 coordinate 3,829, forward strand.
CTGCCCTGGATCTCGATGGGCGTGCGCCGCAGATAGTCCACCAACGCCGGGAAGGTGTGCAGCGTGACCGTGACGATCTTTCCGGTCTCCTGGGAGAGCGCCTTGGCGAGCTGCTCCGACTTCGACCCGTGCTGTTCGTCGATCTTCACGACCAGGCCGGCGGTCTGCTCGAAGCTACCGACCGTCTCGCGGAGCTGCGAGTCCAGGTTTCGGCGGTCGGTGATGATGATGATTTTGTCGAAGACCGGCGAGCCCAGCTTCAGCCCGGCAGCAACCGCGTCCGGGTCCAGTTCGGCCGGGTCGGTGGAAGTGTGCAACGACGACAGGCGGTGCCCAAGCCAGGCGATCGTGTTCGACTTCCCCGACCCAGCCGACGCCATGACCAGGTAGTTTTCCCCGGCGCCGTGCCGGGCCGCGTGCGCCGACAGCTTCCGCACCGCATGCCACTGGTGATAACGCGGGAAGATCAAATTCTTGCGGGTACGCCCGTCCGCGCCCTTCTCTTTGTGCAGGTGGACGAAGCGCTCCAACATGTCGAGCCAGTTGTCCCGCTGCCAGACCTCGTCCCACAGGTACGAGGTGGCGTACTTGCCGAACTCGGTGGCGGACGGGTTGCCCTTGCCGCCGGGCCGTCCCGGCCCCTCCGAGCCGGTGTTGAACGGCAGGAACCGGGTCGCTTTACCGCGCAACTGGGTAGTCACGAAGACCAGATCGGGGTCCACCGCGAAGTTCGCGATCACCCGGCGCGCGAAGATCAGCTCGGTAGGGTCCCGCTGCTCCCGGTACTGCTCCTTGGCATGTTCCACGCCTGACCCGGTCAGCGGGTTCTTCAACTCCGCCGTGGCGACCGGGATCCCATTGAGGAAGAGGGTGAGGTCGAGCCGGTTGCCGCGGTCGGCCTGCTTGGTCGCGTACGCCAACTCGCGAACGACGGTGAGCCGGTTCTTGCGATAGTCGGCCAGGATCTCGTCCGACTCCACAAACGACGGCTTGAAGTACGCGACCCGGATCCGAACTCCATGGTCCTTCACGCCTTTGCGTAGCACGTCGAGGAGCCCGTCGGTGGTGATCGCCTGGTCAAGCCGCTTGACGAAGCCGCGCTGCGCGGCGTTCGGATCGCCGCCGTAGAAGTCCACCACGTCAGTCCACTCGGCGACCTGGGTGTTGCCGATGAACTCGAACAATCGCCCGGTGTCGAGCCCGACGTCGGCCCGATAGTCAGAACTGTTCCCCAACTCCCACCCGGCGTCAAGGAGTGCAGCGACGATAGCGTCACCAAACGCGGACTCATGATGGATCGGGCTCATGGTGCTCAGTCCTCAATTCCTCGACCGCTGGCGATAGACACATCGATCTTGCCGGTGACGGCAGCAGTGATCAGCGCTTGGCGACGTTCGGCTAGTACGGCGAGTTGCTTGCCGATCTTCAAATGCAAGATCCGAGTGCGCTGAGTCTCGTCGTTCATCCGGGCAATTACTCGGCGCTGCTCATTCAGTTCGATTGGCGGAATCGGCCAATCTTTTACCTCTTCGAATCGGACGTTTGCCATCGACTGGGAAGCGCCGTTCGAAGTCGCTCCGCACAGGGCTCGCACGCGGCTGCCGCGTGCGATTAAAACTACGTATCGAGGATCAATGTTTGGCGAGACTCGAACGCGGAAAATTTTGTCCGACAGTAGGAGTCTAGGTCGGGTTGCGAGAACAACGGCGGTCGAACCGACTAACTGTGGGGTGTTAGCACGCGTGATTAGGAGGTCGCCTTCCTTGACCTCGCGACGGACATCTGGAGTTGCGTCCTCGGGCAGGCGCTTATTCTCGTCGGGATAGAAAGACCCCGGCCTGAGGCAGCTCACCTTCAAGACACCCCACTCATCCGGGCCGGCTGGCGTGGCATCGCACTGCGGGCTGCTGCCTTGATCCATGCTGTCGATATATCTCCTAAAAGGAATTGCGCCGCTGCTCGATAGGAGCTCATCAATTGTCATGTCGAGCAGGGATGAGTCACGCTCTTCTAGGCGTGCAAGGGCTGCACGTTGGAGGTCAGCTAGCTTGCCGAATCGGGTCAACTCCCCGTCGAGGAAATTGGCAATACGGCGCTGCTCTTCGAGTGGTGGTAAAGGCAACGGGGCCGCCGCGAGGCGGTCACCGTTCAGCTCGATCTGGTTCGTCGCCCCAACTGCAAGGGCTGCGAAGATGTAGTCCTGAAACGGTTGAGACGAGAGCCAATAGTAGGAATAGCGCGGTTCTGTGAGGTCTCTATTGAATCGCGCAATGGTGACATGACCGTCGGCCATGCATGGACTACCGTCTGGAGGGTCAACGAAGAATCCAACCCTGCCTAGTGTTCCCCTCCCCGTAGAATTTATGATCACATCAGACGGCCTGAGAATGCTTTTTAGTTCGGTATCGCCTCGATGGTTGTGAAACCGAGTTCGAGACCAATCGATTCCATCCAACTGATTGGCGGCTTGACTTATTGCCCGTACGGGTCCGTCATCCACATAATTAGGTGCCGAGCCTCTATTTAGCATCAGAGTTGCGTGCTTGAGCGGCGTAGAAGACCATGCATTCGGGAGTGAAATTCCGAGCACCTGCGTCACTTGGTTACCTCGCCAAGGAGTGTCTGGATTTCGGCCTCCAGAGCTTTCAGTTCGGCGTCGATCTCGGCGAGCGGCCTCGGCGGCTTGTAGACGTAAAAGTGGCGGGTGAAGGGAATTTCGTAGCCGATCTTGGTCCTTTCATGGTCGATCCAGGCGTCGGGGACATGAGGGAGCACCTCCCGGCGAAGGTATTCTTCGATATCCTCGTCCAGCGGAACGTTTTCGTAGTCTCGCAGTTCCGGGTCTGGTTCGGGATTGCCCTTGACGAGTTGCACCTCGCCCTCTGGGTCGCGAACGCCGACGATCTCGCGCATCGTCTTCTGGAACGGGGTGCCAGCGGGCCACGGCGCTCCGGCTTCGGCCATCGTCTTGCGTAGCACGTCCCAAGCCTCCCGCTTCGTCGTCCAGACCTGGCCGACCAACGGCTTCAGGGCATGGGCCAGCGACTCGGCATTCGTTGCCTTCTGGATTGGCTTCGACGCGACCAACTCGGTAAGCGTCTCCTCGGTGATCTCGAAACGCAGCTTCAGCGGTCGCTCGACGGTGATCCGGTGGTAGCCGAAGTCCTCGTTGGCGAAGACCTTCACTTTGGCGTGCATCGGGTGCTCGGCGTCCTGGGCGGCGTCGAGCGCCTCGGCGTACAGCTGGGTGATGGTTTTGATTTGGTCTTTGGTCAGGTATTTGCGCTTGTCGCC
>DASRYP010000725.1:0-3323 GCA_035687165.1 Actinoplanes sp.
CCGGTTCGCAGCTCTGCGGCCGCCCGCTGATCCCGCTCCGGATGGCGAAGGCTGCGCGGGCGACGACGAACGCGCCGAAGGTCCCGCGACGGAGCACCGGGTATCATCGCGGTCCGCGCGCCTGTAGCTCAGTGGATAGAGCGTCGGCCTCCGGAGCCGAAGGTCGCAGGTTCGAATCCTGTCGGGCGCGCCACTGCAACCTTTTCGGGCAGTGCGAGCGCGAATCCGTGGGCGTATGCCGACGGAGTGAGCCTGACGGACACGATGCTCCTTCCTGCGACGGTGATCCGATCGTAGATGGCGTGGAGCAGATCGGCCTTCTCCGCAGGCACCTCGGCCGCCCTCCACGTCGCTGACAACTCCCGCGAGGCGTCGAATTGCGGCGCGATCGCCGTCCTTCAGGTCGCGGAGCAGGTCCTTCGCGAGGCGCCGGACTTGCTCGAGGCTCAGACGCGGCGGGAGGGCGGGCATGGGGACGAGTCCTCTTGTTCTCGGTTGCCGCGGTGAGCGTCAGGCTCGACGCAGGCACTCTCCTGCCTGCGTCGAGCACCGATGGCTCAGGCGTGGGCTTGCTGTTGCAGTCGGTCGGCCGTCGCGACATCTGCAGCGTCGGAGTACGTTCGGGGCCAGGTCCAGGCGGAGCGCAGGATGAAGGCCAGGATCAGCACCTCGATTCCGATGGAGAGGCCGTAGAAGGACGCCCACTCCCAGGTCGCCCCTGCCGCGTTGAACGCCGAGTAGGGGATGAGGAGCGATGCAACGACGAGGTTCGTGGCGCGGTTCACCCGGGCGGGCAGCGTCATGGAGAGCATCACCATCAGGGCCGGGATCGCCACGGACGCGAGCATGAAGGTCAACAACGTCGGGCTGACGTCGAACTTCCAGACGAGGCCATTCAGGATGCCGTCGACGACGCCGGGCTTGTAGAGGTTGAAGAAGTCGACGTAGATGTAGAGGAACATGAAGCTGGTCCATGCGGCGGCGATCTTGGCCTGCACCGGGATCGGCGGGCCTGTCAAAGCGCTGTTGATGGGGACAGGTCGTGTCTTGTTCATGGTTTGCTCCTTCGTTCGCTTGGTGAGCCGTCCGCCTGACAGCGGTGGCTGGTGTACGAGTGGCGCTGTGGTGGGTCGTGACACCTGGTCCGACGTTCAGACGGTGATCACGACCTTGCCGCGGGTGTGGCCTGCTCCGACGTAGCGGAGGGCGTCGGCTGCTGCGCTCAGCCGGTAGGTGCGGTCGATGACCGGGGTGAGCTCCCCTGCCTCGAGCCAACCGGCGAGTGTGCGCAGGTCCTGGCGCTTCTGGACGGAAGTGAACGGCTTCAGCGTCTGGCGGGTGACCAGCGATCGCACGCGAGCCTTGACGAACCGGCCCAACGGGCCGACCCAGCGTCCACCTCGGCCGCTGTTGGGGATGAGCGTGCCGGTCGGTGTCAGAGCGTTTCGTACCGCCTGCAGCGGTTGCGCTTCCACGTTGTCGAGGATGACGTCGTAGCGCCGTCCCGCCTGGGTGAAGTCCGTTCGCGTGTAGTCGATGACGTGCGCGGCGCCCAGGGCCCGTACCAGCTCCACGTTACGGGTGCTGCACACCCCGGTCACCTCTGCGTCCAACAACTTGGCGATCTGCACGGCGAACGTCCCGACGCCCCCTGATGCGCCCGTGACGAGCACCGTGTGCCCCGGTTGCACGTGCGCGATGTCGCGCAGAGCCTGCAGTGCGGTGATCCCCGACGTTGGCACCGTGGCCGCCTGCTCCATCGTCAGCCTCTCGGGTTTGCGGACGAGCTGGTCCGCGGGCACGGACGCGTACTGCGCCAGCGTCCCGGCGGTGCTCCAACCGAACACCTCATCACCCGGTTGGAGGTCCGTGACCGCCGCGCCGACGGCTTCCACCACGCCGGCCAGGTCTCTGCCGGGGATGGGGTGGCGTGGCCGACGCAGACCGAACGCCAGCCGCACGATGCTCGGCACGCCGGTCATCACGAAGTAGTCGCCAGGGTGGACCGAAGCGGCGCGGACGCCGACCAGGACGTCGCCGTCCCCCACGACCGGCCGGCCCACATCGGTGTACTCAAGCACCTCGGGAGGCCCGTAGCGGCGTTGCACGACAGCCATCATCCCCGCGTCGGCCAGCAAGGCGTCGCCGGCCAGGGCTTGGTCGCGGTCGCTGGTTGTTTCCATGGTCATCTCTAGCTCCTTGACTTCGAATCGCTTATGTCATAAGCGTATGGCATAAGCGTATGGCATAAGCTATCATGGCGTCAAGGGCACTCCAGGAGAACACTTGATGACACGCTGCACGAATCAGAAGCGAGCGCCGCTCACCCGGGACCGGGTGCTGCGCGCGGCGCTGGAGCTCGCCGACGAGGGCGGCACCGCGGCGTTGACGATGCAGCGGATCGGGCGGCGGCTCGGCGTGGAGGCGATGTCGCTGTATCGACACGTTCGCAACAAGGACGACATCCTCGACGGGATCGTTGACCTCGTCTTCGCCGAGGTGGAGCGGCCGGCCGATCGCTCGAACTGGCGAACGGTGCTCCGTGCCCAATCGATCTCGACCCGCGCGGCCCTGCGCCGGCATCCCTGGGCGATCGCGCTCATGGAATCGCGGATGACGCCCGGCCCGGCGAATCTCCGCACACACGAGGACACCATCACCGTCCTGCTCGACGCCGGGTGCTCGGCGGTCATGGCGACGCACGCCTACAACCTCGTCGACAGCTACGTTCTAGGGTTCGCGCTCCAGGAGGTGAACCTGCAGTTCAGCAACGCCGAGGAGTTGTCAGCGGTGGTCGCCCAGGTGCCTGCGGATGCGTACCCGAACCTCGCGCGTGTCGGCAGTGAGCTGCTCGCGTCCGGCTTCGACTACGCCGACGAGTTCGAGTTTGGGCTCGACCTCATCCTCGATGCCATCGGGCCGGTCCTGCAGGGAGCCTAATCGCCGGGCGACCGGTCAAGCGGGTCGAGCCCGCGGCGGGTCCCAGCCTGCGCGGACGGACGGCAACTACCTGCTGGCACTAGTGATCACTGCCGCACATCGTTGCGGTAGCGCAGCGCTCGGCCGGTGCGAATTCAGCTGGGCTCGAGGCTCGGGACCATGAGCCAGCCGCGCGCCCGGCCGCTGTAGATCAGCTGCTCCGTGGTCAAGCCCGAGCGCGCGCGGAGGTCGGCGAGATGCGCCATGGGCCGGGTCCGCCCGCGCCGCTCGCTCCAAGCCGATCCGGTCGTGACCCACCGTTGCGCCCTAAGATCGTGCGCGGGGTCGCCCGGTCTCGAGCGGGCGTCGCAAACCGGCTTGCTGCCGCGCCACAGCTCATGCCC
>DASRYP010000726.1:0-3884 GCA_035687165.1 Actinoplanes sp.
CATCTGCGCGCCGCCTTTACCCCGGCCGTGGACATGACAGAACGACCGGCCCGGCACGGTCGCCGCGTCCGGCCGCAGCCAGTTACTCACATCGACAGCCAACACGATCCGGCCCTGGCCGTCACGCGGCAACGGCAACCCCACGACCTCCCGACGCAGCCGCTCGACGTCCACCCGGCCCGCGTTGACCGCGTCATACAACGCTCCATGACCACGCCGGTGCTCGGCGGTCAGCGACAACCCCACCAGACTGTCCACCGACCCATCAGCACACAACTGGGCATCACCCAACTCGAACAACGCGTCCGCCCGCCGCAGCAGACAGTCATACACCGCCTGCCGGAACCCGGCCAGCAGGGCCAACTCGTCAACCCGGCTCGCATCGTGCACACTGATCATCGCAGCCCTTGTCTTGATCGTTTCTTCGCAGAAAACATGATCAGGCAAGGGCTGCTCTCATGATCAACCAGGGTCACATCGACGAACCTGGCAGGTTAAACGTCAAGCTGAAGCTGCATCGAGTCGTCCTATGACACCCGAGCAGCCGTAGCCAAGGCCCGCTTCCCGACCCTACAAATGGTCAATCCTCCGTATCGAACGGCGATTCAAGCCATGCCACTCCAACACTCGTCAAACGCCACCGAGGCCCGGTCCCACGCGGTTCTGCATTATCTTCCTCGATCAGTTGCCGATCTGCCAGCTTACGCAAATCAGCCAAGATTCCGGCCTCAATTCGGGCACCGCGCTTTCCTAGCTCTAAATCAATCCTTCGCGTGTCCCACTGACCTGCTCCATCACGGACAACTTCCAGTGCAAGTCGGATCGGAATGTTGTTCATGCTTAGTCACCGCACGCTGGGGTGATATAGATCATTCGGCGCTCCGGCTCGCGTCAACCCGTAATCTTTCAGAGCTTGTGTGTGCAGTTTATCCCAAAACTCGTATGAGTCTCAGCAGGCTGTCCGGTTGGGTATCCGGCCTTCCTATAGAGCACGGATTCTCGGAGCTCGTGGGTGTAGAACCTAAGATCGTGAGGTGTGGCTTCGAGATCGCCAGAGGAAATACCCCGCAGGCGGTTCAACATCCCTTGCTCGGCTGGCTCTAGAGAGCCACCTTCCGCAAATCTATTGAGATGTCGCTCCACGGCATTCACACCACCTTCGTTGACCTTCGCGCGGCTCCAATCCAACCCACCGCAGTTGTGTACGAGGACCGCGTTGTTGCCGGCGAGCACATAGTAGGTGTGGCATATTCACCGACGACACGGAGAGTGACTTATCGGTTCAGGGCTCTCACCTGGTCTTTCTCGGAACGGTCCGGCAGCGAATCGGGCTGTCGGGTGGCTTTGACGGCAACCGTGACGGCAACGTGGGCAGACAACCAGCGCCGTCGGAGGCCGTCAAGCGGTCCGGTGCGGCTATCCGAGGTAGGGCGTGGGGCGGTTTTCGGCGTGGTGGCGGAGCCGGAGCCGGACCGTGTCGTGGATCGGGATGCGGTCGAAGTCGGCCGGGTCGACGAACCGCACGTCGGTGGACTCGTCGCTCACCACGAGATCTCCACCGATGACTTGGCCGTGGTAGGTGATGTTGAATTCTTGGCGGACTTCGCCGTCGGCGTATGCGATGACGTGGGCGGGGTCGGTGTAGACGCCGAGCAGGCCGGTGATCTCGATGTCCAGGCCGGTTTCTTCTTTGACCTCGCGGATGACGCACTGGCTGAGGGTTTCGCCGATGTCCATGGTGCCGCCCGGCAGCGCCCAGTTCCCGGAGTCGGTGCGGCGTTGCAGCAGCACACGGCCGTGGTCGTCGACGACGAGGGCGGAGGCACCGGGGACGAGGCTGTTGGCTTGCGGGGCGGCCGGGTCGTGGTAGTAGTCGCGCCGGCCGCTCACGATGCCGGCTCCGGTGGGTAGGCGGTGGTGGTCTGCCAGATCTGTTCGAACTGGTCGGCGAAGGAGGCGAAGATGCCGTGCGGCGAGAGTTCGCGCAGGTGCAGGGCGGGGTGTTGGTAGCCGCGGGCGCGGTACAGGTGCGGGGTGACGATCATCTGGTTATCGAAGCGGAACACCGAGTTGTACAGGTGCACCGCGTGCAGCCCGATCGCGACACCGTCCACGTCGTGCAGGGGTTCGCAGAAGTTGAGGGCGTTGCGGATGCGGCCGGGCAGGGTGCCGCCGATCTGTTCCAGGGCGTCGCGTTCGAGCACGTGCGCGCTGTCCGGGTCGGCGAACGCCAAGCGGATGCGGGCTCCGGCGGCGGCTTTGTCGGTCAGCCGTTGCATGGTGTCGGGCAGCAGTTCCAGCACGAACGGGTAGGCGTAGCCGAGGAGTTCGATCCGCTGGGTCGCGCTGGACAGCAGTGATGTCCACAGGTTTTGCGGGATGTCGGCGCGGTGGGCCCAGGCCCCGGCGACTTCGGCGGTGGCTTCGGCGCCGGGTGCGAGGTCGGGGCGGGTTTGTGGCCACAGGTCGGTTTCGGTTTCGCCGAGCAGGTCGGCGACGGCCAGGCGGGTGCGCTGGCGGGGGATGCGGCCGGACAGCCACCGGGTGACGGTTTTGGCGTCGACGCCGACGGCGGCGGCGAGCCCGGCCACGTCGAGGTTCTTGCGGAGCAGGGCGCTGCGCAGTCGCTGACTCATGTCTGGCACGGTAGCGGACACCTGGGGGACGTTTGGAGGTCGTGGAAGTGTCCGTGCAGATGGCGTTGGGGACGTTCCTGTGCCCGACGGTGGTTCGTAGGTTGGTGGGTAGATGCCCTGCCGGTGGGTGCCACCGGGGGTGAGGGACACACTGTTGCAGGCCGCACCGGAGATCGTCCGGTTGCATGGTTGGCTGGGTGTCCCTCACCCTCACCTCAGTCGATGCCGGGCCGTTGGTCGGGGTCGGGGTTGGGCTGGTTCGGGTCGAGGGCGTGGTTGAGGGCTTCGATGGCGTTGCGGTGCAGCCGGGGCCTCACGTGGGCGTACACGTCGGCGGTGACGTGTAGCCGGGCGTGGCCGAGGAGGTCTTTGATCGTCACGAGTTCGACGCCCTGTTCCAGCAGCAATGTCGCACACGAATGTCTCAGGTCATGGAATCGGATGTAGCGGACTTCGGCCAGGTAGCAGATGGTTTCGTGTTGCCGGTGGACGTATGCCGGGTCGAGTGGCCGGCCGGTCGCTGAGGCGAACACCACGTCCTGGTCGGTCCACCGGTCACCGGCTTCCCGGCGGTCGAGGTCCTGGCGTTGCCGGTAGCGCTTGAGCGCGGCGATGCAGGCGGCCGGGAGCAGGATCTTGCGCTGTGATGCCTCGGTCTTGGGCGGCTGGAAGGTCATCCCGCCCTTGACGCGGGCGAGGGTTCGCCGCACGGACAGGTGCCCGCCGTCCAGGTCGATGTCCGCCCATTGCAGGCCGAGAAGTTCACCCCGGCGCAGCCCGGTACGGAGAGCGAGTTCGAACAGTGGGCCGTGCCGGTGGAACGCGGCAGCGTACAAGTACTTGCGGGCTTCGACCGCGGTGAACGGCTGGTAGCTGGTCCGGCGTGGGGTGGGTAGCCGCACTGCGGAGGCCACGTTGCGGTGCAGCAGTTCCTCACGCACGGCGTGGGCGAGCGCGGCGGACAGCACCGCGCGGATGTAGCGGACGGTCGCCGGTTGCACCCGATGCTGGCAGCATGTGCCGACCGCGCAGCAGCGGGGTCGGCGGTCTTTGCGCCGGTGGTGGGGGTCGCGGCGGGCGTCCCACCCTTGGGCGCAGCACTGGCACACCGTGGCGGTGCCGTCGAGGAACGTACGGACCTCCGCGACCGTGAGCGCGTGCAGGGGACGGTGGCCGAGACCGGGGATAAGGAACGTCCGTACGTAGGTGTCGTAGTTGGTGTAGGTGGACGGCCGGACCCGATGCACC
>DASRYP010000727.1:0-2415 GCA_035687165.1 Actinoplanes sp.
TCCCGTCGCCCTTTGCTCTGCACACCTATACGCACCGCTCACGCTCCGCAACCGCAGCGGGCGTGCAACGTGACAGGTGGAAAGCATTGAGCACCAGCTCACGGCAGTTCACCGCCGGCCGCGCGCCCTCCCGTCCGCCGATCAGGGCTCGAACTTGTAGCCCAGGCCGCGCACGGTCACGATGTAGCGCGGCGTGGACGGCTCCGGCTCGACCTTGGAGCGGAGCCGCTTGACGTGCACGTCCAGGGTCTTGGTGTCACCGACGTAGTCGGCGCCCCAGACCCGGTCGATCAGCTGACCGCGGGTGAGCACCCGGCCTGCGTTGCGCAGCAGCAGCTCGAGCAGCTCGAACTCCTTGAGTGGGAGCTGCACGCCGCCGCCGTCGACGGTGACGACGTGCCGCTCGACGTCCATCCGCACCGGGCCGGCGGCCAGCGTCGGCGTGGTGACCTCGGCGGCCTCGGTGCCCTGGCGGCGGAGCACCGCGCGGATCCGGGCGACGAGCTCGCGCGGCGAGTAGGGCTTGGTCACGTAGTCGTCAGCGCCGATCTCGAGGCCGACGACCTTGTCGATCTCGCTGTCCCGGGCGGTGACCATGATGATGGGAACGGCGGAGCGCTGACGCAGCTGGCGGCAGACCTCGGTGCCGGACATCTCGGGAAGCATGAGGTCGAGCAGCACGATGTCGGCACCGGTCCGGTCGAACTGCGTCAGCGCCGAGGTCCCGGTCGGGGCGACCGACACCTCGAAGCCCTCCTTGCGCAGCATGTACGACAGGGCGTCGGAGAACGACTCCTCATCCTCGACCACGAGCACGCGGGCCAATGTGGTTCCTTCCATCTTCCGGTTACGGGGCTGGACGCCCGGTCGCACCGGATTCGATCTCAATTGCCGTCGGTAACGGCAAGGGGGCTTCCGGGGGTCGCGCCGGCAGGCGCAGGGTGAACGTCGAGCCGTCGCCCAGGGAGCTGGTCACGTCGACCCGGCCTCCGTGGTTGGTCGCGATGTGCTTGACGATCGCCAGGCCGAGACCCGTCCCGCCGGTGGATCGGGACCGTGCCTGGTCGGCGCGGTAGAACCGCTCGAAGATGCGGTCGACGTCGTGCGCCGCGATGCCGATGCCCTGGTCGGCGACGTCGATCTCGACCCAGTCGGCGCCGTGCCGCAGGGTGATCTCGACCTTGGTGTCCTCGCCCGAGTAGGCGATCGCGTTTTCCACCAGGTTGCTCACCGCGGTGGCGACCTGGCTGTCGCTGCCGTAAACGGTAGCTCCCTTGGGCCCGTTGTAGACAACCTCGATGCTCTTGGCCGACGCGGTGGTGCGCGTGCGGTCGATGACCTCGGCGATCACCCAATCGACCGCAACCGGTTCGGGGGTCGGCAGCGGCTCGGCGCCCTGCAGGCGGGTCAGCTCGAGCAACTCGTTGACCAGCCGGCCCATTCGGGCCGACTCGTGGTGGATGCGCTCGGCGAACCGGCGGGCGGCGAGCAGGTCCTCGGTCTGTTCCTCGACGGGGTCGGCGGCGGGCAGCTCGGTCGCGTCGAGCAGGGCCTCGGCGAGCAGTTGCAGCGCGCCGATCGGCGTCTTGAGTTCGTGGCTCACGTTCGCCACGAAGTCACGCCGCACCCGGGCCAGCCGGTGCGACTCGGTGACGTCGGCCGCCTCGACCGCGACGTGCGTCGCGTTGAGGGCGACCGCGCGCAGGTGGAGGCCGAGCGGGGCCTGGGTGCCGCCGGCGCGGCCCCGGGGCAGGTCGAGCTCGACCTCGCGGCGCACGCCCGTGCGACGCACTTGACCGGCGAGGGTGCGCAGAATGGGGTGGGCGGCGATCGTGCCGGGCGCCCCGCCGGAGCGCAGCAGGCCCATCGCCCGGGCGGCCGGGTTGACCAGCACCGGGTGATCGTCGGCGTCGAGCACCACGACGCCGACGCGCAGCGAGTCGAGGCTCTTGCGACCCAGCCCCTTCATGCCGTGCTTGCCGGCGTTCGGCTGCTCCGTGTCGATGGTGCGTCCCCCCTCGTGCGGCCGGCGATCAGTCGTCACGGCCGGCCCCTGCGATCCGCGGGCACGGACGAACAGCACGCCCGCGACCACGCCGACGGCGAGCGCGGCGAGGAGAAGAGGGATGCCGTACGCCAAGTCCACGCAGCGATCGTAGGGTCATTGTTTACCTGGCCACTACGCTGAGCCGGACAAATCGGGCACGCGTCAAATAATGTTCACCACTGCGCCTGACCTCGTTCATCGCCGTTCACGTCACCGAAGCCGGCTAGGCCTAGCGTTAGGCTTGCCGAGGTCGTGCCCTGCCTGGGACGGCCCCACCGACCCCCGGGACGAGAACATGCGCGAGGAGTTCCAGGCTGACCTCAACGAGGTCAGCCGCCTGCTGGTGACGATGGCAGAGGCAGTACGGG
>DASRYP010000728.1:0-3416 GCA_035687165.1 Actinoplanes sp.
TGTGCGGCCACGTCCCCTCGGGCAGCACGTGAACGAAGGGCTCGTTCGCGTACGCGGCGGCGAGAACCTCGCGTGGATCGTGGCGGGAGAGTGGACGCGCGGTGACGGTTGCAAGGATGCCGCGGGGCATGGGGGCGAGCACCGGCGTCATCGAGAGGGACGTCGCGCCGGTCGCCTGTTTGATCTCGGGCACGTGCTGGTGGGCGCCGACCTTGTACGGCGAGAGGTCGCCCATGACCTCGCTGGCCAGCAGGTTCACCTTGGCTGAGCGGCCCGCGCCGGAGGTGCCGGAGGCGGCCACCACGACCACGTCGGCCGGGTCGGCCACGCCGGCGGCGATCAGCGGCGCCAGCGCGAGTGTGATGGTCGCCGCATAACAGCCCGTGTTCGCCACCCGGGTGGAGGCCGCGATCAGCTCCCGCGCGCCGGGCAGCTCGGGCAAGCCGTAGGTCCACGTGCCGGCGTGCGCGCCACCGTAGTAACGCTCCCAGAGCGCGGCGTCCTCGAGCCGGAAGTCGGCGCCCAGGTCGACGATCTTGACGCTCTCGGGGAGCTGCGCCGCCAGGGCCGCCGACTGCCCGTGCGGCAGCGCGAGAAAGACGAGGTCGGCATCGCTCAGACCCGCCGCGTCGGTCGCGGTGAGCGTGAGGTCGAGACCGGCCAGCTGCGGGTGCACGGCGGTGACGTGCGCCCCGGCCTGGGTGTGCGCTGTGGCCGCCACGAGCTCGAACTCTGGATGTCCGGCGAGCAGGCGCAGCAGCTCGCCGCCGGCATATCCACTGGCCCCTGCGACCGCGACCCGAAATCCCATTCCAACCTCCGCATGACTATGCAGGAGACCGTATCAACTTCCACGACGGAGGGGCAACACCGTTCCTTCGCGAGTCGCGCATCACAACCGGCCCCTCACCGCTGGCGTACCCGGCCGACCTGGGGTGTCCTCGGAGGATGAGCATCCTGGACATGTGGCCGCGCGGATCGCTCCTGGCCAGGCTCGCCGAACCGACCGTCCGCGGCCTGTTCCGGCTCGGCGCCGATCAGCGCCTCCCGGCGGGCGGGGTCCTCATCCGGGAGGGCGCCACCGAGTCGCATGTGGTCGTCATCCGGCACGGGGTCGCCAAGGTCTCGGCCGGGCAGTCCCTGATCTCGATCCGGACGGCCGGAGACCTGGTCGGCGAGATGGCGGCCCTGGACGGCGCTCCCCGCTGCGCCACGATCACGATGTGCGGGCCGGGCAGCGTCGTGATGATCCCGAGCGACAAGTTCACCTCGTTCCTCAACCGGCACCCGGACGCCGCGGTCGCGCTCGCCGCGATGGTCGGCGAACGCCTGCGCTCGTCGAACCGGCGGCAGACCACCTTCACCGTCTATCCGATCCGGGTCCGCGTGGCCCGGATCATCGCCGAGCTGGCCGAGCAGCACGGGCAGCCGCTGGGCCACGGCGCCCTCGAGATCGGCGTACGGCTCACCCAGCCCGAGCTGGCGGCCCTCTGCGGGGCGGCCGAGGGGTCGGTGCACAAGGCGCTGCGCGAGATGCGCGACGCCCGCCTCCTGACCACCCGGTACGGCCGGATCACCGTCTGGGACCTGCGGCGCCTGCGCGACACCGCGCGGCTCGGCCGGACCGAAGAACCCGAAGAAGTGGTAGGACTGGCGCATGGCTGATAAGACGATCATCGCAATCCGGGAGACCGCCGAGGCGTACGCCAAGGCGGTCCGCGAGACCCAGCGGTTCTTCGACCGCGTCGAGGACACCTCCGACCCGGCCATCCTGGTCGAGTACGCGACGCTCGCCGAGCGCGAGAAGGAGGCGGTCGAGGCGCGGCTCGACGCGATCGAGGCGGCCGGCATCGAGGTCCCGAGCATCGACGAGAGTGATCCGGATAACTGACTTAAAAGTTCCGGAACCGGGGCGGGCTCCCGTAACCGGTTCCGGGCTGGAAGACTCCGGGTTGTCAAGTGTTTGGATGACCGTGCCACCGCGGTCGTGACGACCGGAGGCACGCGTGCCCGCTGACGTCCCGTACCGGGATATCGATCTGCCCCTCGACGATCGCGTCGAGGACCTGCTGGCCAGGATGACCTTGCCGGAGAAGGTCGGGCAGATGCTCCAGCTGGATGCCCGCGGCGACGTGAAGGAGATCGTCAGCGAGAAGCTGGCCGGCTCGATCCTGCACACCTCGCCGGCCAAGATGCTCGAGGCGATCGACCTGGTCGCCGAGACACGGCTGCAGATCCCGCTGCTCACCGCGGAGGACTGCATCCACGGCCACTCGTTCTGGCCGGACGCGACGATCTTCCCGACCCAACTCGGCATGGCCGCGTCCTGGGACGCCGAGCTGATCGAGCGGGTCGCCCGGGTCACCGCCGTCGAGGTCGCCGCCACCGGCATTCACTGGACCTTCTCCCCCGTCCTGTGCATCACCCGTGACCTGCGGTGGGGCCGGGTCGACGAGACCTTCGGCGAGGACCCGTTCCTGATCGGCGAGCTCGGCTCGGCGATGATCCGCGGCTACCAGGGCGGCGGGCTCGGCGACCCGACCGCGATCCTGGCCACGGCCAAGCACTTCGCGGGCTATTCGGAGACCCAGGGCGGCCGCGACGCCAGCGAGGCCGACCTCAGCCCGCGCAAGCTGCGCTCCTGGTTCCTGCCACCGTTCGAGCGGGTCGCCCGCGAGGGCTGCCGGGTCTTCATGCTGGGCTACCAGTCGATGGACGGCGTGCCCATCACGGCCAACAAGTGGCTGCTCAACGACGTGCTCAAGGGCGAGTGGGGCTTCACCGGCACGCTCGTCACCGACTGGGACAACGTCGGACGCATGGTGTGGGAACAGAAGGTCTGCGCCGACTACGCCGAGGCCGCCGCGGTCGCCGTGCGGGCCGGCAACGACCTGGTCATGGTCACCCCGGGCTTCTTCGAGGGCGCCCAGGAGGCGGTCGAGCGCGGCCTGCTCCGCGAAGCGGAGATCGACGAGGCCGTACGGCGGATCCTGCGCCTCAAGTTCGAGCTGGGCCTGTTCGAGAACCCGCGGGCGCCCGACCCGGTCCGTCAGCGCCAGGTGATCGGCGTGGCCGAGCACGCCGAGCTCAACCTCGAGGTGGCCCGCCGCTCGCTGGTCCTGCTCAAGAACGACGGCACGCTGCCGATCGACCCGGCCGGCAAGTTCCGCCGGATCGCGGTGATCGGCCCCAACGCCGACGACGTGTCGGCCCAGCTCGGCGACTGGGCGGGCGACTCCGGCCAGGTCGACTGGATGCCCGACGGCCACCCGCGCGAGCTGACCGAGACGGTGCTCGACGGCTTCCGCGCGGTCGCACCCGAGAGCTGGGTGATCGAGTACGCCCGCGGCGCCGAGATCGAGCGGCTGGTGACCGACCCCGAGGGCGCGACCTACCCCGACGGCCAGCCCCGGCCG
>DASRYP010000729.1:0-6528 GCA_035687165.1 Actinoplanes sp.
GTGACGGGTGTCCAGCGCGTACGCGGCGTGCCGGGTGACCAGGTCGAGGTCGAAGACGTCGTGGTCGGCCAGCAGCACGACGGCGTCCGCCCCGGCGATCTGCTCGGCAGTCGGTGCCACCCGGACGACCCGGTGGTCGACCTGAGCGTCCTCGACCACGTGCGGGTCGGCCGCGCGGACGTCGGCGCCCATGTCGAGCAGCAACGACGCGACCCGGCGGGCCGGGGACTCGCGGGCGTCGCCGGTGTTCTTCTTGTACGCGAGGCCGAGCAGCAGGATCGTCGAGCCGTTGACCGCCTTGCGCCGCTCGTTCAGGGCCGACACCAACCGGCGTACGACGTAGTCGGGCATGTGGTTGTTGATGTCGTTGGCCAGCTCGACGAAGCGGAAGCTCTGCCCGAGCGTGCGCTGCACCCGCCACGACAGATAGGACGGATCGATCGGCAGGCAGTGGCCCCCGACCCCGGGCCCGGGCACGAAGCGCAGATAGCCGAAGGGCTTGCTCGACGCGGCGTCGATCGCCTCCCAGACGTCGATGCCGAGGTCGTGCGCGAAGACCGCGAGCTCGTTGACGAGCGCGATGTTCACGTGCCGGAACGTGTTCTCCAGCAGTTTGGCCAGCTCGGCGACCTTGCAGTCGGAGACCGGCACGGTCCGGTCGACGACCGAGCTGTAGAACGCGTCGACGCGTTCGAGCGATTCGGGGTTGATCCCGGAGACCACCTTGGGGGTGGTCGCCAACGAGAACTCCCGGTTGCCGGGGTCGATACGCTCGGGGCTGTAGCCCAGGGCGAAGTCGGCGCCGGCGATCAGGCCGGAGCCCTCTTCGAGCAGCGGGGCGACCAGGTCGGCGGTGGTGCCCGGATAGGTCGTCGACTCGAGGGCCACGGTCGCGCCGGGGCGCAGGTAGCGGGCCAGCGTGCGGGCCGCCTCCTCGATATACTTGAGGTCGGGCGTGCCCTCGCGCAACGGGGTGGGCACCGCGATCACGGCGATGTCGAAGCCCGCGCACGATCGCGGGTCGGCCGACGGCTGGAAGGTGCCCGCGTCGAGCAGGTCGCGCAGGTCGGCCGAGGCGACGTCGTCCACGTAGGACTCGCCGGCCGCGAGCCGCTTGATCCGTTCGTCGTCGACGTCGAAGCCGACGACGTGGTGGCCGACCTGGGCGGCCCGGACGGCCAGCGGCAGCCCGACGTATCCCTGACCGACGATCACGACCCGCATGAAAGCTCCTCAGCTGGCTCGTAGTTGGATGCGCTGCTTCCGGGGCGCGCGCGGGGGTTTGGCGGTCTCGCGGGCCACGGAGAGCGCGGGGCTTTCGGCGAGCCAGCGCAGGACCGCGATGAGGTCCTGGCGGGGCGCGGCCGGGTCGAGCAGGGAGAGCACGTTGCCGTCGAGCGGCGGCACCGGTACCTGGGAGATGAGCGGGTGGTTCGGGCGACGGTCGGACTCGTCGGCCCCGAAGAGGCTCTCGTGCATCTTCTCGGCGGCCCGCAGCCCGGTGAAGATGATCGAGATGTGCCGCTCGGAGGCGTCGGCCAGCCGGCGGGCGACATCGGCGATGCGTACCGGCTCACCCATGTCGAGCACGAGCACCTCGCCCGCGCTGTCGATCGCGCCGGCCTGCACGACCAGCCGCACCGCCTCCTGGACGGTCATGAAGTAGCGCGTCACCTCGGGGTGGGTGACGGTGATCGGGCCGCCCGCCTCGACCTGGGCGGCGAAGGCGGTGAGCACCGAACCGCGACTGCCCAGCACGTTGCCGAAGCGGACGCTGCAGAACGTGCCGTCGCCGGCCTCGTCGGCCGCGGCGGTGAGCCGTTCGGTGATGCGCTTGGAGTAGCCGAGCACGCTGCCCGGGTCGGCGGCCTTGTCGGTCGAGATGTTCACCAGCCGCTCGACGCCGTGCCGCAGCGCGGTCTGCAGGATCTGGTACGTACCGATGATGTTGGTCTTGAGGGCCTCGGAGGGGTGCATCTCGAGCAGGGGCAGGTGTTTGAGCGCGGCGGCGTGAAAGACCACCTGCGGGCGGTGCTCGGCGAAGACCTCGTCGAGGCGCGGCTGGTCGCGAATGTCGGCGACGACGAGGTTGCGGTCGTCGAGCAGGCCGCGGCCGTCCATCGAGAGCTGCACCGCGTGCAGGCCGGACTCGTCGCGGTCGAGCATCACCAGGCTGGCCGGTGCGAAGCGGACGACCTGGCGGCACAGTTCGGAGCCGATCGAGCCGCCCGCCCCGGTGACCAGGACGCGTTTGCCCGACAGGTAACCGGCGATGGCGGCCAGGTCGATGCCGATCTCGCGGCGGCCGAGCAGGTCGGCATGGCTGACCGGGCGGATGTCGTCGACGCTGACCGTGCGGCCGAACAGCTCGACCACCGGCGGCACGACTTTGACCTCGACGTCGGTCGGGCGGGCCAGTTCGGTCAGCTCACGCACCAGGTCGGCGCCGGCGCTGGGGATGGCGATGAGCACGACATCGGCCTCGAAGCGGCTGACCACCTCGGCCAGCGCGCGCCGGGTGCCGGCGACCGGCACGCCCATGATCTGCAGGGTGCGCTTGGCCGGGTCGTCGTCGAGCAGGGCGACCGGCACGTACGGGCTGGCGGGGTCGCGCAGCATGGCCCGGACCACCTGGGTGGCGCCCTCCCCGGCGCCCATCACGACGACGCGGCCGCCGTGCCGGGGCGAGGGGCGCAGCCGCTGGTCACGCAGCAGGCGGACGGCATAGCGCGCGCCCGCCGCCAGGACCAGGGCGATCAGGCCGGCCGCGATGATGGCCGACCGCGGCACCAGCCGGCCGAGGAGCGTGTCGAGGACGAAGACGATCGGGGCGGTGATCACCGTGGTCTTGGCCAGCGCGGCGATCTCCTCGAAGCAGCCGTACGCCCAGCGGCCGGTGTAAAGACCCAGGCGCAGCCCGACGACGGTGTGCACGGCGGCGGCGAACGCGGCCAGCACGAGCAGATCGAGGAGGTGGACCTCGGACAGATCACCGTCGTGACGCAGCACCGTGGCTATCAGCAGGGCGATGGCGAGCGCGAGCGCGTCCACGCCGGCCCGGGCGGCACGACCGGGAAAGATCGTGCCCATCCAGCGCGTGCCCAGCCATCGGCCCCCCGTGTCGTCGTCCTGCTCGGGCGAGGCTCTCCCACCCAACCGACCCAGAAGCTGCATCAATTCCTCCTAGCGAGGACTCCGGGATCACCGGAAAGAAGTTCTTCAGTCGGCAATGAAATGGCCCACGAATGGGCAGGAATATGATCCGAAACGCTTTCATCGCCTGCGGATCGAGCGTGCCAGGACGGGCCGGGTGAATACAGTGCCAATTGTCATGCAGCTCGTGAGGATTCCTCATGTATGCCGTGACACCCGCCATGACCTGCACTATCGTCGATTGCACCACTCCGGGGAACGTGAATAACTCTCCGCTTACCCATGACATTTGTGACTGCCATGAGGGTCACACGCTCTGCGAACGTCCATTTCGCAGTTCGCGCAAGCATTCTGTCGACAAGGGAACACCGGAAGAGGAAGAAATGGCCGTTCGGGTGCTGCACATCATCAGCGCCCGGGCCGGCGACGGCGCCGAGCACCAGCTGCGACTGCTGATCCGCCATCTGCCGCAGGAGTGCGAGGTCGTCACGCTGTCACCGCCCGGGCCGGTCCTCGTCGCGATGCGGGCCGACGGCACGGCCGTCCACGAGATGATCAGCACCTGCGATCTCGACCAGGACACGATCCGCGGACTGCGGCGACTGGCCCGGCGCGGCGGCTTCGACGTGGTGCACACCCACCTGTTCCGGGCGAGCGTGCAGGGCCGCGTCGCCGCCTGGCTGGCTGGGGCGGCCCGCGTGGTCGCCACCGAATACCACCTGGACGAGGGCCGGCGCACCACGGTCTATCGCGCCGGCGAACGCCTCGGGCACGTCACCGTCGCGGTCTCCACTGTGATCGCCGAGCGTCTGCGCCGGTGGGGCGTGCCCGACAAACGGCTCGCGGTGATTCCCAAGGCACTCGACCCCGAGGAGTTCCGCTTCGACCCCCGACTGCGGACCGAGGCCCGGGCCCGGCTGCACATCCCAGCGGCGACCCCGGTGATCGGCGCGCTCGGCCGGCTCGAGCCGCGCAAACGCTTCGACGTGCTGATCCGGGCTGTCCGCGAGGTGCCCGGCGCGGTCCTGCTGCTGGTCGGCGACGGACCCGCGCGACATGCCCTGGAAACGCTGGCGGCGATCGAGGGCGTCGCCGACCGGGTGCACTTCGCCGGGCCGGTGCGGCACAGCCGCGAGATGCTCTGCGCGATGGACATCTTCGCCTCCCCAGCCCGCGAGACCTTCGGCCTGGCCGTGCTCGAGGCGATCGCCGCCGGGCTGCCGGCGCTCTACGCGGCCTGCGAACCGCTCGACGACGTGATCGTCGGCGATGCGCGCCGGCTCACCGCCCACGACCCGGAATCGCTGCCGCGCGGGCTGCGGGCCGAGGTGCTCTGCCTCACCGAGCGCTCCGGGAAGCGGCTGCCCGCGCGGTCGGCCGGCGAGCGGTACGACGCCGGGCGGATGGCCACCGAGGTCGGCGAGCTCTACGAACGGGCCAGCGGCTCGGGCTGACGCACCACCGTCCAGCGCCGCACGGCGCGCGCCACAGCCGGGCGCCGCAGCAGTCGCTGGAGAAGGAGCCAACCGAACCACGCGCCCAGCGTGTTGGCGATCAGGTCGTTGGTGTCGGCCCACCGGTGGCCGTGCAGGAAGACCAGCAGCAGTCCCTGGGTCAGCTCGATGGTGAGGCTCAGCAGGAAGCCGACCAGCACCACCCGGTCACGCTCGCGGACCCCGAACACCAGGCGCAGCACCGCGGCGAGCGGCAGAGTCATCGCGATGTTCAGCACGAAGTCGTCGGGCCGCATGGTCACGATCGGGACCAGCAGGATGCGGAAAAGTTCCGGGTCGCCCGCCCACGGCCCCCAGGAGATGTCGAGCGGCAGCATCGTCGCGCCCAGCACGGCGACCACGTACCACCCCGCGAACCAGGTCGCGCCGAGCCGGCCCGCCGTGAGCGCGCGCCGGCGCCGCAGCACGAGCACCGCCGCCATCATGAGCGTGATCCCGAGCGGAAGCAGAATCGGAAGCGCGGGAATCTCGAGTCGACCGGACGGCACCAGACCTACGGTACGTCCTCCGTCAGCGGAGCCAGCCGTCCTTTCGGGCGATGCGGATCGCATCCAAGCGGTTGCGGGCCCCCGTCTTCGCGATGACCGCCGACAGGTAGTTGCGGACTGTGCCGCCCGAGAGGAACAGCCGGCGGGCGATCTCTTTCACCGGCTCGCCCTCGGCCGCGAGACCCAGCACCTCGAGCTCGCGGGTGGTCAGGCCCTTGTCGGTCAGGAGCGAGGCCGTCTGCAGACGTGCCGAGACCACCCGTTCCCCGCCCGCGAGCCGGCGCACCGAATCGGCGAGTACCGCCGCCGAGATGTCCTTGGGCAGGAAGTTGAGCGGTCCGGAGCGGTGCCGGGGCGGCAACATGCCCCGTTTGCTGGGATCGCAGAGCAGCAGCAGCGCGCACGACGGGTTCGCCGAGCGCACGGCGTTGGCGACCGGCAGCACCTGGCTCACCATGTACTCCGTGTCGATCACGATCACGCCTGGCCACATCTCGGCGGCGACCTGCGGAAGGTCGTTGCCGAACGGGAGCGTGCCGATGAAATGCATATCGGGGTTGGATTCGAGCAGGGCACGGACCGGGACCCCGAAATATCCCTCGTCTCGGGCCACCGCAACGCGGATCACCACATCACCTCACCGATGGACGCCAGCACCCGTGCCCGGACTCAAGATCCGGCAGGCACCCCGGAAAGCTGTTTTCCTGTGTACCTCTGCTTGTCTATTCGTCACATCCGGTCCCGCGGATGGCTCACCGCTGCGAAGAATCTCGAACCAGCCAGGTCAAGACAGACCTGGAACGCCGGACCCAAGGGCTCCGGCGCCTCCTCACCGTAACGTCTCCGTCACAGAACGGATACCGACCTAGCCGATCAAACGACCCAAGTACACCGGATCTCCCGATCGGACACCGCGAAATCCTCCCGAAACCGGCACGAAACGATCTCTTTACCGTCCGGAGTGGACGGACTGATTCCACTCCGAAGGTGTTCGTCGCCGGATCTGTGCCGCGACTCAGACGCGGAATTGGTCGACGAGTTCGCGTAGTTCGCTGCTCATCCGGGCGAGTTCGCGGGCTGCTTGCTGACTTTCCGCCACGCCTCGGGTGGTGGCGCTGGTCGCGCGGGCGACGCTGTCGATGTTCGCGGCGATCCCGCTGCTGCCGGTAGCGGCCTCGGCCACACTTCGGCTCATCTCAGCCGCGGTCGCGGCTTGCTCCTCCACCGCCGAGGAGATGGTCATCTGATAGTCGCTGATCCGGCCGATGATCTGGGAGATCGTGGAGATCGCGATGACCGCGGCTCCGGTGTCCGTCTGGATGGCCGCGACTCGGCGGCTGATGTCCTCGGTGGCGCGTGCGGTCTCCTGGGCC
>DASRYP010000730.1:0-2544 GCA_035687165.1 Actinoplanes sp.
GCGATTTCGGGGGCGCCTCCGGCCCCGGGCAGTCGTACTTTGGGCTCGGCGTAGTCGCCGATCACTGTCGTGTTGACGTTGCCGTACTTGTCGATCTGCGCCGCGCCGAGGAAGCCGACGTCGATGCGGCCGGGCTGCAACCAATAGTTGAAAACCTCGGGGACACTGATCACCGCGTCGGCGGTCTCGGCAAGGATGCCGTCGCCGATGGATGCCGGCAACCGGGCCGACTTGGAGCCCAGCGTTCCCGATTCGTACACCAGCACCAGCCCCGGCGCATGCGTCGTTCGAGCCAGATTGGCCGCGGTTGACGGCAGTCCGATTCCGACGAAGCAGCGGGTGCCGTCCCGCAGCGCCCGTGCGGCCGCCACCGACATCATCTCATCCGTGGTGTAATCCACTTGCCCTGTGCCAGTGGTGTTTTCGGTGATCGTCATAAGAGCGCTCCAGACTCGGGTGACGTCGCGAACACGTGCTCGTCCAACCACTCGCGAAACACTGCGCGGTCGCGGCTGATCGCGTCCCAGGCCGCGTAGTATGCGTTGTCCCGCTCGGAATAGTCCTGCGCATATGACGGATGGGCGCCGCCTGGTACTTCGGCGACTGCGGTCAGCACCCAGGTCGGCAGGACGATCGCGCCGGGCTGTGGCGTGAGTTCGTCGACAATCTGTTCGACGGTGACCAGGCAGCGGCGCGCGGCCAACACGGCTTCCTTTTGCACACCGAGTAACCCCCACAGTTGCACATTGCCGTGCCGATCGGCCCGCTGTGCATGGATGACGGTCACGTCGGGGTTGATCGCGGGTACCGCTGCGAGTTGCTCTCCGCTGAACGGGCATTCGATGGTCTTCACCGTGTCGGTGACGGTCGGCAGATCGGTACCCAGGTATCCGCGCAACACCGCGAACGGCAGACCGGAGGCGCCGGCGACATAACGGTTCGCCATGCCGGCGTGGCTGTGCTCCTCGATCTGCAGCGGGGTCGGCCATCCGTTCTGGATGGCATCGCGAAAGCGGTGCAAGGAGCCGACACCAGGATTGCCGCCCCACGAGAAGATGAGCTTGGCTGCGCAGCCTGCACCGATCATCTGGTCGTAGACGATGTCGGGCGTCATGCGGACCAGTGTGAGATGTCGCTTTCGCTGCCGGATGATCTCGTGCCCGGCGGCGACCGGAATCAGGTGAGTGAAGCCTTCCAGCGCCACGGTGTCGCCGTCGGCCACGAGCTGCGCAACGGCGTCGCTCAGCGATGTGATGTCAGCCATTTGCGCCCTCGGTGATAGCGGAGGGGTGAGTCGCCAACGGGGTCACCGCGATCCGCATGAATGCAAACAGCGGCAGCTGCCACAGGATGGCGTGCAGCTCGTCGTTGTCGGCGACGTCGAAGATGCTGAGATTCGAATACTGCCCGGCTATCCGCCAAATGTGGCGCCATTTGCCCGACCGCTGCAACTCTTGGCTGTAGGCCTTTTCCCGGGCCAAGATGTCTGCTTTGGTCGCGGCGTCCATGTCGGATGGCAGGTCGACGTCCATCGTGACGGCGAAAATCACGTTGTCTCCTGGTTGGATTCAGTCTGCCTCGAGAACGAAGTCGTAGTTCACTTCGAGTCCCTGGCCGACAACGGGTGTCGGGTGCAAGATGAGCTCGGGCTTGACCGCTGACGCGATGTCGGTGTGAAGATATTCACCACCATCGAAATAGAGCTGGCTGGTGATCAGCCGATAACCCGGCGCCGACACTTTGACGTGCAGATGCGCCGGCCGCCACGCAGTCCAGCCAGCCACGGCCAGCAGGGTGCCCGTAGCACCGTCGGTCGGAATTTGGTATGGCGCAGGCACAATGGTGGTGATGTCGAATCGACCTTGCCCGTCGGCATGTACCGCACCGCGCAGGTTCCACTCGGGAAGTCCCGGGGCGAACTGCGAGTAGAACCCAGCATCGTCGGCGTGCCAGATGTCGATCGTCGCGTTGTCGATGGCCCCACCATCCACCCGCTGCACCCGGCCGGCGAATCGCAGCGGTGTGCCGGGTTCGTCCTCCCGCATCGGCAGCGTCGTCTGTGCGGGCAGCGATGGGGCACCGGGGACGTAGTAGGGACCCTCGATTGTTCCCTTGCTGCCCGGCCGTTCGGCGTTGACTTCCTGCTCCACGGCGTGTTCGAGGAAGACGTCGAGGAACAGCGGCCATTCGCCGTCGAGGCCCACCTGAATAAGCCAGGCCTTGAGGGCGTCATATTCGGGGTAGGTCAGGTGGTGCCGCCGCACGATGTCGTGGGCGGCGGAAATCATCTCTGACACCAGGGTGTTGACGCGCTCGGTGCTGGCGTGCGCGCCGTCCCTGGCCCTCTGCTGGAATTGTGCGGTGGCCGATGCCCCAGATTGGGCTGCGGTCGCGATATCGGTCATGTGCTACTCCTTTGGGCTGGTTGAACCGAACTACTCAGCGGTCTTGGCGATAGTGGGCGAGTTTGTCCTCATCGATGTGCAGTCCGAGCCCCGGACCTTTGCGGACCAGTGCTGCACCGCGGTCAATCTGTAGTGGTTC
>DASRYP010000731.1:0-3027 GCA_035687165.1 Actinoplanes sp.
TACGACAACGACAACCACAACACCCTGCTGGCGGCCTTCAAAGAGGCGCGTGTCCAGGACGTTGATGGACAGGTTGAGGGGTGCGGTATGATCCGCGCCCTCCTATCCACCTACCCCCTTTCCGAGATGGCGCGGGATGTGGCCGCTGCTTTCCTTGGCGTGCTCTTCGTTGTCGCGGTCGCGCTGCTGATCATAGGAGTGTGGGGCTAGTGCGCCCCACAAACGTGAGCATCAACGGCGTGGCCTATTTGGGCCAGCCTACTTTGATCATCGTTCGTGCCGCTAGCCGCTCTTATTCGTGACGGGTTGTCTGAGGGTCTGGCGGATGTAGCCTAAGCGATTGATGTGGCGTAGGATTCGGTTGTTGAAGCCAACCCCGTCCACCGCTCGAGCCGGCCACACCCGCCATGACCGACGATACGACTCTGCCGTTCTGGTTTCCAGCCATCCGGGGCAAGAAGCTCACCGCCGCGTTCGATGGCGGGCGGCTGTCGTCGGACGGTGGCGTGATGCTGCTCGCCGCGGCGGCGCGACAGATGGGGATCGCCGAGAAGCTTGCGGCCGTGATCCCCGATCGGCGCGATCCAACGCGGGTGGTTCACCCGCTCTCTGAGATTCTGCTGGCGCGCATCCTCGCCATTGCCTGTGGCTACGAAGACGCCGACGATCTCGATGCCCTGCGCGCCGACCCCGCCTTCAAGCTCGCCTGCGGGCGGCTGCCGGAGAGCGGAACGGACCTGATGAGCCAGCCGACCGTGTCGCGGTGGGAGAACGCGCCGGGGTTACGCGACCTCGTCAGGCTCGGCGGCGTGATGGTCGATCTCTACTGCGCCAGCTACGCGACGCCACCCGAGGCGGTCGTGCTCGACATCGACGACACGGTCGACGTGGTTCACGGTCACCAGCAGCTGTCGCTCTTCAATGCCCACTACGATGAGCGCTGCTTTCTGCCGATCCACGTCTACGATACGGCGACCGGTCGCCCGGTGGCCATGATCCTGCGGCCGGGCAAGA
This sequence comes from Actinoplanes sp., assembly GCA_035687165.1. GTDB lineage: Bacteria > Actinomycetota > Actinomycetes > Mycobacteriales > Micromonosporaceae > Actinoplanes. The sequence continues at coordinate 1,015 of DASRYP010000731.1, forward strand.
CGCCCTCCGGCGTCGAGGTGCGCGGTCACCTCCGCCGTCTCGTCCGACGCATCCGCCATCATTGGTCCACGACGAAGATCACCATCCGTGGCGACGGCCACTACTGCCGACCGGAGGTGATGGACTGGTGCGAGGCGCACGGCGTCGACTACGTCTTCGGCCTTACCGGCACAAAGGCCCTTACCAGGAAAGTGGAGGAGGCCGCCGACGCCATTCGCGTCGAGCGCGCGATTGAGGACAAGGACGCTGTGCGCGGCTTTGCCGAGACCACCCATGCCGCCAAGTCCTGGAAGCGGGAACGCCGCATCACCGCACGCATCGAGGCGACGCGGCTTGGTCTCGACATCCGCTACGTCGTCACCAACATCGCGACCGGCACAGCCGAATGGCTCTATGCCGACCTTTATTGCGCCCGCGGCCAGGCCGAGAACCTGATCAAGCTGCACAAGGCCCAGCTCGCCTCCGACCGCACCAGCTGCCGAGCCGCGACCGCCAACCAGATGCGCCTCGTCCTTCATACCGCCGCCTATTGGCTGGTCCTCGCCGTACGCGATGCCATCCCCAAGGCCCATGCGCTCGCCAAGGCCGAGTTCACGACGATCCGGCTCAGGCTCCTGAAGGTCGCCGCCCGCGTCACCGAGACCGCCAGCCGAGTGCGCGTCGCCTTCGCCAGCGCCTGCCCGGACGCCGTCCTCTTCCGCCACCTGGCAGGCTCGATCAGACCCGGCGTGCCCTGAACCACGGGGCGTCAGGCCCTGCCAACCCGCTCCGTCTCTCCAACGCGTTCATCAGGTTCCAGGCCACGCCGCGGTGAAGAACACGCCGCGCAGAACTGCGACCGCCTTCACGCCCCCGCCAGGCCGATACCGAAATCCGAACGCTCATGAATAAGCGCGGCTAGAGTGGCGAGGCGGGGCCCTCCATGCCTTCTTTGCCGAATGAGCCTAGTCGCCCATGCGCACCAAGCGCCCCAGAGTGGTGGCACGTAAAAGCAAATAAATGGCCCCAAAAAGCAAGAACCAACGCCCCCGCAGCTCCTACCGCAGTCTAAGAGGTTGCCAAGTTGCCGCTAGGCCAGATCGCGTCCCGTAGCGTGGTGTAGCTGACGGCTTTGGTCGCCGCGCTCTCCGGCAGGGCCGGGATGATCAGCGTGCCACGGCTGGCAGGCTGATGAGTGGATCATCGCTCAAAGGTGCGATCGTTTCCAGCGTCATGTAGCGGGCCCGCTGCACGGCCCATTCGTCATTCTGTTCGAGCAGGATTGCGCCGACGAGGCGGACGATGGCGTCATCGTTGGGAAAGATGCCGACGACGTCGGTCCTGCGCTTGATCTCGCCATTGAGACGCTCGATCGGATTCGTCGAGTGCAGCTTGGCCCGGTGCTCCTTCGGGAAGGTCATGTAGGCGAGCACGTCGGGTTCGGCATCATCCATGATGGCGGCGAGCTTCGGAACTTTCGGCCGGATCTGATCGACGACCGCGCGCCACTGGAGGCTTGCGGACTCAGCTGTCTCCTGAGCGAAGGCTGTGGCGATGAAGGCGGAGACGACGCGTCGTCCGCTCTTGCCGGCATGCGCCAGCACGTTGCGCATGAAGTGCACGCGGCAGCGCTGCCAGGTCGCCGACAGAACCTTGCTGACGGCGGCCTTCAGGCCCTCATGCGCGTCGGAGACGACGAGCTTGACACCACGCAGGCCGCGTCGCGTCAGCTTGCGCAGGAACTCCGTCCAGATCGGCTCAGCCTCCGACGTGCCGATCTGCATGCCCAGAACCTCACGCCGGCCGTCTGAGTTTGCGCCGACGGCGATGATGACGGCGACGGAGACGATACGGCCGCCGCGGCGGACTTTAAGGTAGGTGGCGTCTGTCCAAAGATACGGCCAGTCGCCTTCGATCGGCCGTTCGAGGAAGGCCTTCACCTTGCCGTCGATCTCTTCGCACAGCCGGCTGACCTGGCTTTTGGAGATGCCGCTCATGCCCATCGCCTTGACCAGGTCGTCGACCGAGCGGGTC
>DASRYP010000732.1:0-2402 GCA_035687165.1 Actinoplanes sp.
GGCCGAGGGTGGCGGGGCGGACGGGGGCGGGGCCGGGGGTGGCGGTGTGGTGGCGGCGGTCGAGGTCGGCGCGGGGGCGACGGAGACCGGCGGGTTCGGCGGGGCGCCGACCACGAAGCCGGGATCGGGTGGGGCCGCCGCGATCGGGGCCGGGGCCGGGTCGTCGGCGCTCACCAGGCGGATCAGGACGACCCCGCTGACGCCGAGCAGGAGCACGGCGCCGAGCACCCCGGCCAGCAGCCTCGACCGCTTCGCGGTGGACGGCGGGTCGGGCGGGTCGGGCCAGTAGTCGGAGATTCTCGGCAAGGTCACCGGTCTCTCCGGAGGGAGGTCCATCGCGCGCCTCCTCGGTGCGGTGCGGCGGCCCGCGGACCCGGGCGCCGTCACCGGGTGGTACGGGCCGTTCCCGGCGGAAGTTCGATTCCTCGGGAGAAGTTCGGCGCGGAACGTCGAAGTGTTGAAGAAAGTCCGGGCCCTTGCCCTTGGCGGCTTTCGCCGCAAGAATGCCTTTCCGACAGCTCAAGAATGTCTTAGCCGGCGCACCGCGGAACGGAATTCACATGCCCGACCAGGATGGACGCGAGAGATTGCGTATCGGTGGCTGGGTGCCGCCGTATCGCGACACCCGAGGCCCTCTCCGTCCTCCTGTTCCGCCCGGTCGGCTCGGCACCGTCGTCCGCCACACCCTGCCCGCCGCGTTCTGGCCGACCCCGTCCCCGCGCCCCGCCGGTTCCGGCCGCGGCCGGCGTGCCCTGCTGGCCGCGGCCACGGGCACGCTGCTCACCCTGGTAGGCCTGGCCGTCCTCGCCGTCCGCAGCGACGATCCGCCGCCCGGCCCCACCCTCGCGCAACGGCTGGTCGTGCCGCCCTTCACCACGAACGCCCCGGTCTCGGTGCTGCCGTCGCCGACCCCGAGCCGACGAAGCGCCGGCTCGGTGACCCGCTCCCCCACCCACCGTCGTACCACGTCGCGGCCCCCCACCAGCCGGTCGCGGCCACCCACCAGCCGGCCGCCGTCGACCGCCCCCGTCACCTTTCCGGAAGCCGGCACGACCATCGGCCTGACCCTCGCCGACGACCCGGGGCAACGGCTGCGGCACCGCGATTTCCTGGCCCGCCTCGACGCCGTCGACGCCCGCAGTCCCCGGCTCGATCGCCACGATTCCCGATTCACCGTCCGGCCCGGATCGGCCGGCCCCGGCTGCGTCTCCCTCGAATCGGTGAACTACCCCGGGTATTTCCTGCGGCACCGCGACTTCGTGCTCCGCCTGGACCACCGCGACCGTTCACGACTTTTCGATCAGGACGCCACCTTCTGCCCTCGCCCGGCTCATGAAGGCGCTGCGTTCTTTCTGGAATCGGTCAATTATCCGGCCCGTTTCCTGACCGCCCGCGGCGGCGGGGTCCGCCTCGATCGCGACCGCCCCACCGCTTTCGTGCCGCGCGAACCGGTCTGACCTATGCGCCGTCGGAGACCCCGCCCTCGTCGGACCACGGGCGGCCCACCGCGTGCCGGCCGCCCGACCAGGTCAGCCGGACGACGATGTGCCCCTCGCCCGCCGTGCGGGCGAGGACGGCCGACTCCGACTCGGCCTTGAACTTGACGCCGAACTCGAGCTCGACCGAGTCCGGTGCCTCGGCAGCCTCGCGGAAGGCGTCGAGCGTCTTGAGAGCGGCCGCGCGCACGTCGACCAGGGCCCGTTCGAGGGACTCCCGAGCCTTGAACACCTTGCCGTCGAAGGCCACCTCGCCGGATCCAGCATCCGGCGCGTCGATCTCGATCAGCACCACACTGCCGTCGTCGGCCTGAACCTGCAGAAGCTCATTCGGCACGTCGATCCTCCTCCGCCGGCCCTCGTCGGCCGACGACCCAAGAATATCGGCAATCCGCGGCGCGGACGGGCTACCTGTCGGGTCGCACGACGGTTCCCGCTCCAGGGGACGACGGGGGTTCCGGGGCGATCACGGACGCCGTGCGCAGGATCCGGCCGCGGTAACGCACCGCCGCACCCGAGAACCGGAAGATCATCGCCCGACGATGCCGGCCGCCGGCCGGCCCAGGTGATAGCCCTGGCCGTGGTCGCAGCCCAGCTCGCGCAGAACCGCCTCCTGCTCGGCGGTCTCGATGCCCTCGGCGGTGACCGTCAGGCCCAGTTCGTGGCAGGCGCCGATGATGTGGCGCAGCACGCCCCGGCGCTCGGCGCCCACCAGGAACTCGGCGGCCAGCTTCGCCTCGGCGAACGGGAGGCCGGTCAGTACGGCCAGGCTCGAATAGCCGGTGCCGAAGTCGTCGAGGGCCAGCCGGACGCCGAGCGCGCCGAGCGCGCCCAGCACCGACCGGTACCGCAGCACCTCGGCCGTCTCGGTGATCTCGAGCTGGAGGCGGGCGGCGGGCAGGCCGG
>DASRYP010000733.1:0-3343 GCA_035687165.1 Actinoplanes sp.
CGCGCCGGGCGTGCACGTGGTCGCGTTCGTGCCGGTCGTCGGACCCGTACCACCGCCGACGAACGGCGTGATGCCGCTCGCGATCGCCTCGTCGGCGAGCTGCGGACAGATGAAGTGGACGTGGCTGTCGATCGCGCCGGCGGTGAGGATCTTGCCGTTGCCGGCGATGATCTCGGTGCCCGGGCCGATCACCAGGTCGGGGTGCACGCCGTCCATGGTGTCGGGGTTGCCGGCCTTGCCGAGTGCCACGATGCGGCCGTCGCGGATGCCGACGTCGGCCTTGACCACGCCCCAGTGGTCGAGCACGACGGCCCCGGTGATGACCGTGTCGGGGGTGCCCTCGGCGCGGGTGGCCACCGACTGGCCCATCGACTCGCGGATCACCTTGCCGCCGCCGAAGACCACCTCGTCGCCGGGGCGCGGGCCGGCGCTGTGGTCCTGCTCGATCTCGATGAGCAGGTTGGTGTCGGCCAGCCGGATCCGGTCGCCGACGGTGGGGCCGTAGAGCGCGGCGTACCGCCCGCGGTCGAGAGTCGTCATCGCGGGCTCCCGTTCGCGGGCGGATTCGTGACCGAGTAATCGGACAGGTCGGGTCTGCGGCCGGAGCCGGCGGGCGGGGAGTCGTCGGCGGGTGGAGCGGCCGGCTCGCGGTCGTCGAGCGGGCCGCCGGACAGCCCGCGCAACCCGGGCACGACTCGGGCGCCGGCCAGGGCCACCAGCGTCACGTCGCGCGGGATGCCGGGCTCGAAGCGCACCGACGTCCCCGCCGGCACGGCCAGCCGGTGCCCCCAGGCAGCCTGTCGGTCGAACGCGAGCGCCTCGTTGGACTCGGCGAAGTGGAAGTGCGACCCCACTTGCACCGGCCGGTCCCCGGTGTTGCGGACCGCCAGCGAGATGGTCGGCCGGCCCGGATTGATCTCGATGTCACCCGCTCCGAAGAGCACTTCGCCGGGGATCGTCATGCCGAGACCTCGCCGTCGGGGAGTGCGTGGGGGGCGTTCACGAGATCGGCCCGTGCACGGTGACGAGCTTGGTGCCGTCCGGAAAGGTCGCCTCGACCTGCACTTCGGCCAGCATCTCGGGCACGCCGTCCAGGACGTCGTCGCGGCCGAGCACGCGCCGGCCGGCGTCCATCAGCTCGGCGACCGTGCGACCGTCGCGCGCGCCCTCGAGCAGGAACGCGGTGATGAGGGCGGTGGCCTCGGGATGGTTGAGCCGAAGCCCGCGTTCCCGCCGCTTCCGGGCCACGTCGGCCGCCACGTGGATGAGCAGGCGTTCCTGTTCGTGCTGGCTGAGGAACAAACGGACCTCCCCTGGTAGCGCTCCGCGATGCTCGCAGCTCGACGTTTCGGACGTGTTACCCGCACGAGGCGCCAAGTCGATCAAAGCAGGCCGGAGCGCCCCGCAGCGGTGAATCTCAGTCCCCGGTGTAGAGAATCGCGTCGATCTCGATGTCGAAGCCGACCAGCGGTACCGGCAGGGTAGTGCGTACGGGCAGCTCGGGGCCTTTGACGTACTGCGTGTAGATCTCGTTCATCTCGGCGAAGTCGGCGAAGTCGCGCAGGTAGATGCCGACGCGGACGGCCTGGTCGAGGCCGGAGCCGGTGGCCTCGACCACCGTGACCGGATTGCCGAACGCGCCGGAGTCAGCGGGGCCCACGGCGGGGGCGGCGCGGGGAACCGGGGCGGCAGGCGGCGCCCGCCGATGTAGGTGGCGACGTTCACCAGCCGTACCGGAGCTGTTCGGGTCTGCCGCTGGGAATCGACGACCTGGTGCTCCTCGTCGCGCACGTCGAAGACGGCCAGATCGGCCGGGGCGCCCACCTCGAGAGTCCCACCGGGCAGCCCCAGCGTGCGCGCGGGCTGCTCGGTCACCGCGTGCAGCACCTCGGTGAGCGGCACCCCCACGGCGAGCAGCTTGGCCATCGTGGTCGGCAGGTCGAACACGGGCCCGGCCAACGAGCGGCAGTGCAGGTCGGTCGAGATCGTGTGCGGCGCGAGGCCGAGGTCGAGCTGCCGTTCGAGCACGTCGAACGAGAACCCGCCGGAACCGTGGCCGAGGTCGAGCAGCACCCCGCGGTCGACCGGACCGAGCGGCGAGGCGAGCCCGCTGGCGCAGTGGGTCACGATGTCGCCGGGACGCAGCAGGTCGAGCACTTCGGACAGGAGTGGTGGCGACGTTCCGATGTGAACCATCACCGGGACGCCGCAAGCCGACGCGGCGTCGAGGGCCCGGCGTAACGGCTCGACGCCGTGCGAGCCGACGGTCTCGTGGTCGATGCGCACCTTGAGGCCGCGGATCAGATCGCGATGGCGCTGGATCGTGTCGACGGCCAGGGGAACGTCGCAGTTGGTCAGGTCGCGGCTCTCGCCGGTGCGGCCGGCCAGCCCGATCGCGGAGATGTTGAGCAGTGCCGGTATCCGTACGCCGGAGGCCGCGGCGGTCCGGCGCAGACCGTCCAGCGTGCCGGCCCCCGCACTTGACCTTCGTGCCGGGCTCTGGTGAGCTGCGGGGAGCGTCGCGGTGTACCCGGTGAAGAGGCCGCCGAGGGCATGGAGGCGCGGGACCGTGGGACTTCCGTGGAGCACGAGTACCACCAGGAACGGGCGCGTTTCCGCGCCTACGGCAACCAGCTGGTCGGCGCGCACCTGCGCCTGCGCGAGCTGGTCGAGGACCTCGCCGACGCGCTGGACGAGGGTCGCGACCTACGCCTGCACTGCCTGACCCTGTGCACGGCGGTGACCCGGCATCACACCGCCGAGGACGCGAACGTCTTCCCGCTGCTGGCCGCCCGGCATCCCGAACTGGCGTCCTTCCTCGACTCGCTGCGCCGCGACCACGAGATCATCGCAGGCATGCTGATCCGGCTGGAGGCGGCGACCACGCAGGAGGAACTGGACGGGCTGAGCGCGGTGCTGGAGACGCACTTCATCGGCGAGGAGAAGCGGCTGACGGGAGTGCTGAACGCGCTGGAACCGCTCGGCGATCTGGGGATCGAGGTCGTCGATGGCGAGTCCTGACTGGCGCAGCAAGGGTTTCTGGCTGCCGGACCGGGCGATGCCGGCCGAGGAGTTCGCCGCGACGCGGCCCAGCCTCTTCGGTGGGCTCTTCACCTGGCCGGTGCTGGTGCTGCGGCGGGCGGCGGCCGAGGCGAACATCGCGACGATGGCGGCCTATTGCCGCCGGCACGGCATGGATTTCGCCCCGCACGCCAAGACCACGATGGCGCCGGGCCTGATCGCGGCGCAGTTCGACGCCGGCGCGTGGGGGATGACGGTCGCCACGCCCGGCCAGGCGCTCGTGCTGCGCCGCCTCGGCGTGGGCCGCATCCTCATCGCCAAC
>DASRYP010000734.1:0-4674 GCA_035687165.1 Actinoplanes sp.
CCCGCTCATGGGCTGCCTTCCGATGTTCTTGCAGATCCCCGTCTTCCACGGTCTGTTCCACACGCTCCGCCGGCTGAGCCCCGACAACCAGGGCAAGACGCTGTACGGCTGGACCGTCGAGCAATTCGAGAGCGCCACGCACGCGTCGCTGTTCACCGCTCCGCTCCCCGGCAAGTTCGGCTCCAGCGTTCAGGAGCTGGCCTCGCTGCAGGCCAACGGCACCACGGTCAAGATCATCGCGGGCATCCTGGTTCTGATCATGATGTCGACGACGTACCTGACCAGCCGTCAGATGATCCTCAAGACCGGCTGGGCCGAGGACCCGCAGCAGAAGATGATCCAGCGGCTGATGCTCTACGGCATCCCGGCCTCGCTGCTCATCTCCGGCGCGCTCTTCCCCATCGGTGTGATCATCTACTGGGTCACGAATAACTTGTTCACGTTGGCTCAGCAGCAATGGGTGCTCCGCAAGTTCCCGCCGCCGCCGATGGCCAACAAGAGCGGTTCGGCGCCGGCCCGCCCGTCCGGCCCCCCGGTGAAGAAGCCCACCGCCGGCGGCGTCGCCCCGAAGAACCCGGTCCAGCCCGGTCGCAGCGGTGGCCTGTTCGGCAAGAAGGCGCAGCCTGAGCCGCAGACCCCGGTGGTCGAGACCAAGGCGGTCGCCCCGAAGCCCGGTGCCAAACCGGTGAATCCGAAGAAGGGCGCCCGACCGGCGAGCAAGCCCAAGGGATGATCGCGGCTCGGGCGCCCTGCGCGGACACGTTCCGCGGGCGCCCGAGCGCCCCCCCTTGCCGAGACCTCCCCGCGGCCGGGAACACCGCTGCAGCCGCCGCGGGAACAGCGGACCGAGCAGGTCCGGCCCGATTAGTACGGAGATGAGACCGTGACCGACACCAGCACGCCCGAATCGTCAGTCTCTGCCGAAGATTCGGCCTCCTCCGAGGCGTCCACGTCCACGTCGTCGGGCACGTCGTCCGCGTCGTCCACAGCGTCGGAGGAGACCAAGACGTCGGAGAGCGTCGCTTCGGACGGCGACCTGTTCCGCCAGAGCGAGATCGCTGCCGACTACATCGAGGGCTTGCTCGACATCCTCGACTACGACGGCGACATCGACGAGCTCGTCTCGGCGGGCCGACCGATGGTCGAGGTCGTCGGCGGCCGGTTGCAGCCGCTCGTCGGTCAGCGCGGCGCCACGCTGGAGGCGCTGCAGGAGCTGACCCGCTTGGCGATCTTCCGGGCCACCGGTTCGCCTTCTCGCATGTTGCTGGACATCGGCGGCTACCGGGCTTCGCGCCGCAAGGAACTGGCCGCAGTCGCGCGTAACGCGGTCGAGAAGGTCAAGGAGCACGGCGACCCGGTGCGCCTAGAGCCGATGTCGGCATTCGAGCGCAAGTGCGTGCACGACGTCGTGAACGCCATCTCCGGTGTGCAGAGTGAGTCGGAGGGCGTCGAGCCCAATCGGCGCATCGTGGTGCGTGCGGCGGACTGACGATGACTGACCCACGCTTCGGCGCGGGAGACGCCGGCCCGGGTGAGGAATCGCCCGGGCCGCCGCCTTTCCCGGGCAAAAAGATTCCAGGCCGGGGAGTACGTCGGCCGATCGCGTTCCCGGGACGGTCGTCCGCGCCGCGAGTCTCCGCTCCGCCTGCCGCCCCTGCCCCACCTGCCCCTGCCCCACCCTCGCCTGCAGCCTCGTGCTCGCCGGCTTCTTCCGATGCTTCGCGGCCTTCTTCTCCGGCCGCAGTCCCGGAGTCGTCGCCGGTTTCGCCCTTGCTGGACTCTGCACTTTTCGACGGCCACCCTGCCCGAACGCCGAGTGGCGATACCCCGGACTCGCTGGTCAGTGCCGAGCCGCCGGCGGAGATCGCGGCGGTTGCGGCCGAGGTCTTTGGTGATCGGCTCGGACTAGCTGTCGACTATGCCCGGCTGCTGGTCACTGACGGCGTGGTACGTGGGCTCATCGGCCCGCGGGAGGCTCCCCGCATCTGGGAGCGTCACCTGGTGAATTGCGCGGCTATGTCCGAGATAATCCCCGAGGGGGCGTATGTCGTTGATGTTGGTTCAGGTGCAGGTCTGCCCGGTATCGTGCTTGCAGTGGCTAGGCCGGATCTGCGGATCACCCTGGTCGAGCCACTGGCACGACGCACCGCGTTCCTGTCGGAGGCGGTGACCGCCCTTGGCCTCGACTCGACTGTCACGGTCGTCCGAGGCCGCGCTGAGGATGTCGTTGACGGGCCCCCCGCCGGCGCCGACGTCGTCACCGCGCGGGCAGTCGCCCCGCTCGACCGGTTGGCCGGTTGGTGCCTGCCGCTGGCGAAAGTCGGCGGAAGGCTCCTGGCGCTCAAGGGCGCCACGGCCGCCGAGGAGGCGGCGGAGTATCGGGACGCGGTGGTCGCCCTCGGCGGCTCTGATCCGGTTCTCCGGCTGTGTGGGGAGGGCTTGATCGACCCGCCTGCGACAGTGATCGAGGTCGTCGTGCAGTCGAGGCCGAAGCCGTCCATCCGGGCGGTCGGCCCGGGGCGTGACGCAGGCGGACGAGCCGGTGGTCGAGGTTCCGGGCGAGGGAGACCGCGGAGGGGATAGATGTCCAAACGGGGCGCGCGCAAACGAAACGCGAAGGCACGGCGTCCCGATCAGGGCACCCCCGTGGAGCAGTCCCGCTCCGCGCTGCGGCCGGAGGTGTCTTTCGGTCGCGACGACCCGCCTTCCCGTCCCGATGCTTCGAGCCGAACTGGGACCACGCCCCATTCCGGTCGGACGGATTCAGCGGACGGTACCGAGGGCGGGTTGCCGACCGGTCGGGCCGGCATGGCGAATGACGTTTCCAAGTCGTCCCACCCGTCCCGTGCGCCGGACCCGCCCAGCTCCCGCGGCGGCGTCCCGGCCACCTCCGGGCCGGGCTTGGGAACCACCGAGTTGGCGCAGTCCGCACGGCGGCATGCCGGAGCCCGCCCGGACGGAGCATCCGGTGGGACCGCGAAGACGCGAGGCTTGCGGTTCTTGCGGGCTTTCCGGCGTACGGGAGGGGGTGCTGAGGTCGTTGCGGCGGAGGCGCCGATCTCGGCCGAGGAGGCGAGCGAGATCGCGGTTGTTTGCCGTGCTTTATCGGACTCTGAGTCGGTCGAGAGTGAGGAGTTCGGAGCATTGGTTCGGCCGGCATCGGACGAGGTGTCCGCCGAGGAGGAACCGTCTACGATGCACTCGCTCCATCAGGCGGTCGGCCGTGGCGAGGCTCGCCCGACCACCGTAGGCTGGCCGGGCGTCGATAGTGTGAACCGGTCTATTGCCACCGGAACGCACGTGTCGCCGACCGACCCGTTCCTACCTAACAGGGATAAAACGGTGCATGAGTACGGTGTTTCACGTGAAACCGAGTCATCTCTTGACCGCGACCGTGCGTCGGGAACGGCCGTCGGCGGTCATAGTGGCGCAATCAACATCGGAGAACAGGGCGTACCCGCGCCTCGCGCAGGAAACAACTACCCCGGAGGTGGCCAGGTCTACGGGACACCGCCACCACCGCCTGGCGTCAACGACTCCCGTCACCCCGCGCCCTCACCTCGATCCGGGCCGCCTTCAGTCGCCTCGCTGCCCGGACCAAACTCGGCCGCGCCCGTGTCTCCCGTTTCGGGGGTCCCCGAGTCCCCCGCCGGGCCTCCCCTCGGGGCGGACGCGCACGTTTCACGTGAAACGCCGAGCCGAGTTGAGGACGATCCGCCTCTAGCCATGGAAGCGTTGCGAGCTGTGCAGATCCTCAACCCGAGCGGCGAAATCACCATGCCGCGTCCGGACCACCCGAGGGTGCTCTGCGTCGCGAACCAGAAGGGTGGCGTCGGCAAGACCACCACGACCGTGAACCTCGCGGTCGCATTGGCCTTGCACGGCAACCGCGTTCTTGTGGTCGACCTCGACCCCCAGGGAAACGCGTCCACCGGTCTTAACGTGCCGCACCACGCCGGCGTGCCTGACGTCTACGACTGCTTGATCGACAATGTGCCGCTCACCGAGGTGGCTCAGTCGGTCGAGGGCATCCCGAATCTCTGGTGCGTACCGGCGACGATCGACCTCGCCGGCGCCGAGATCGAGCTGGTCTCCGTTGTTGCCCGCGAGTCTCGACTGTCTCGGGCCATCGCGGCGCATCCGGAGCAGTTCGACTACGTCTTCATCGACTGCCCGCCCTCGCTTGGCCTGCTGACGGTCAACGCGCTCTGCGCGGCGCAGGAGGTCCTCATTCCGATCCAGTGCGAGTACTACGCCCTGGAAGGCCTGAACCAACTCATCAACAACATCAATCTGGTACGCCAGCACCTGAACCCGACGCTGGACGTCTCGACGATTCTGCTGACCATGTACGACCGCCGTACGCGGCTGGCCGATGCGGTCGAGCAGGATGTGCGGAACCACTTCGGGAGTAAGGTGCTCAACGCCGTCATCCCGCGGAACGTTCGGGTGTCGGAGGCTCCCAGCTATGGGCAGTCCGTGATGACCTACGATCCGGGATCACGGGGCGCGACCAGTTACTTCGAGGCCGCCCTCGAGATCGCCATGCGTGGCGTCAACACGGGAGGCACCGCATGAAGAACCGTCCCCGCGGCGGACTGGGCCGTGGCCTCGGCGCCCTGATTCCGACGGCACCCGCCGCTGTGACGGGTGCCGAGGTGCCACCTGACTCAC
>DASRYP010000735.1:0-2032 GCA_035687165.1 Actinoplanes sp.
AGGCCGCCCAGCGCGAACGCGACGCCGACGACGGCGAGGCCCCAGCCGAGATGCCCGAGGGCGGCGGCTCGTCCGGCGGCGTGGGCGGCCCGGGCTTCGAGCCGGGCCAGGTCGCGGCTGCGCCGATGGGGTACGTCGTTCCCGGCGCCGAGTTCCTCGATGCCGTCGACGGTCTCGACCATCGCGTCGCGCAGCCGGGCGCGGGCCGTACTCGTCTCGGCGTCGTCCCGGGTGGCCTGGCGGGCGGCGAGCGCGGGGGCGAGGACCCCGCCGATCAGCAGGCCGGCGGCGAGCGGAAGCGCGGCAGCCGGGGCCGGCAGGACCGCAACGCTCCCGGCGATCAGGACGGTCACGGCGGCGACGAGGGCGGGCAGCTTGCCGCGGAGCAGGCCGTCGACGCGGGTGTCCACGTCGTCGGCGACCTTGCCGAGCAGGTCGCCGCGGCGGCGCAGCCTCGGTCCGGGGACCCGGGGGATCAGGTCGGCGAAGACGCGGGCACGCCAGGAGCCGAGCCGTGCGAACGCGACCTCGTGGGCGACCAGCCGCTCCAGGTAGCGCAGCAGCGGGCGGGCGACCGCGCTGCCGCGGACGAGGACGACGGCGGTGGAGAGCGTGAGGACCGGTGGCAGGAACGAGGCGCGGACCAGGAGCCAGGCGGCCGCCCCGGTCAGCGCGAGGCCGGCCAGCGAGGAGGCGCCGCCGAGCGCCACCGCGACGCCGGTCCGCCGCCACCACGGGGTGGTTCGCGGAGTGGTTGCCGGGGCCGTGGTTCGGGGCGGGGCGGGCGCGGGCGAGGCGGTGGCCGCGGCGGCCGGCGGCGGAACCGGGACGATGCGGTCGGCGGCGGCGAGCAGCGCCGGGCGGTGGGCGACCACCAGGATCGCGCATCCGGCGCGGGCGGCCGCGCGCAGGCGGTCGACGACCAGGGCTTCGGTGGCCGGGTCGAGGTGGGCAGTCGGCTCGTCGAGGAGCACCGTGCTCGCGGTGGTGCCGGTGGACAACGGCGGCGTGCTCTCCCGCTGCCGCGTGGGGCGAGCCTCTCCCTGGGCGGATGCGCGTGTTCGGTGCAGCAACGCGGCGAGTGCGAGCCGGTGGCGCTGCCCGGCCGAGACGCCGGCGCCCCGTTCGCCGAGGGGTGTCTCCGGGGTCAGCTCGGCGGCCAGGCCGACGGTCGCCAGGGCGTCGGTTACCGAGGTGCCGGTGGGGAACAGGTCGGCGACCGTGCGGGCGTGCGGCAGCGCGGGTCGCTGGGGCAGATAGAGCGGGTTCGTGGCGTGGGCGACTCCCGCGCGGGCCTCGTGCAGCCCGGCCAGGACGCGCAGCGCGGTCGTCTTGCCCGCGCCCGAGGGGCCGCTGAGGGCGACGATCTCGCCGGGTCGCACGGTGAGCTCGTCCAGCGCGAGCGCGTCGTGAGTCATCCCGGGATAGCGGGCTCGCACGCCGACGACGGAGACCCCGGCGGCCGCCTCCGGCGATGCGGCAGTGCGGGGTGTCGGCGCGGTCAGGATCTCGTCCACGTCGGCGATGACGGCGGTGGCGTCGGTGGCAGCGTGGTAGCGGGCGGCCATCTCGCGCAGCGGGCGGTAGGCCTCCGGGGCCAGCAGGATCACCAGCAGCGCGGGGCCGAGGGCCAGGTCGCCGGCGGCCACGCGCAGGCCGGCCGCGACGGCGATCAGGCCGACCGCGAGGGTGCCGATCAGGTCGAGGGCGGTCGACGAGAGGAAGGCGACCCGCAGGACGCGCACCGTGGCCGAGCGGTGCTGGTCGGTCAGCTCCTCGATGACGGCCGTCTGGCGGCCCGCCCGGCCGAAGACGCGCAGGGTGGGCAGGCCGCGGACCACGTCGAGGAAGTGACCGGCGAGCCGCGCGTCGGCCTGCCAGCGCCGGCGGGCCCGGGCCTGGGTCGCCCAGCCGATCAGCGCGCCCAGCACGGGGATCAGCGGCAGCGTGACCAGGGCGATGACCGCCGAGGCGGGGTCGACCAGCGCCATCGCCACGAGCACCAGCGGGGGCAGGGCCACGCCCAGCACCA
>DASRYP010000736.1:0-7806 GCA_035687165.1 Actinoplanes sp.
TGCTCGGCGACCTGGCGATGGTCTGGTCGGATGAGATGCTGCACACCTCGGGGGTCGGCGCGATCGAGCTGATCCGGGCCCGGCCGATCTTCGACGAGATGCGCACCGAGGTCACCGTCGGGCAATACCTGGACGTGCTCACCCAGGCCACCGCCGACACGTCGGTGGAGCGGGCCGGCAAGGTCGCCCGGTTCAAGGCCGCGAAATACACGGTCGAGCGGCCGCTGCTGCTCGGCGCGGCGCTGGCCGGGGCTTCGGTGGAGGTTCGCGAGGCGTACTCGGACTTCGGTCTGCCGCTGGGCGAGGCGTTCCAGCTGCGTGATGACGTGCTGGGCGTCTTCGGGGATCCGGCGCAGACCGGCAAGCCGGCCGGCGACGACCTGCGCGAGGGCAAGCGGACCTACCTGGTGGCCTCGGCGTTCGCCCGGCTCGACGAGGCCGGACGGGCAGAGCTCGACCTGGGGCTGGGCGATCAGGGCCTGGACGACCGCGGGGTGGCTCGGCTGCGGGCGCTGATCCGCGAGTGTGGCGCGCTGGCGGCCACCGAGCGGCGCATCGACGAGCTGATGACGGCGTCGCTGGCCACGCTGAAGGCCGCGCGGATCGAGGACGACGCCCGCGACGTGCTGCGCAGCCTCGCCGAAGCCTCCACCCGCCGCACGGTCTAGGGCTTGATCCTCTTGAGCAGCCGGCTGCCCTCACCGGCGACCGGCGTGCGCTGGATGCCGCGCCGGCCGAGCCAGACCCAGGTCGACAGCGTGAGAAGGACCAGGGCGAAACCGAAGAAAAGGTCTTCGACCGGGGCGTACGCGATGCGCCAGCCGATGATCGCGTCAGGGGAGTAGAGCACGATCCCGCGGCCGGTCAGGATCCCGTTCGACAGCAGCTGGAACGTGATGATGATCGGGTACGTCGCCCAGAAGACCATCCGGGTCAGCAGGCGGGTCCGCAGGATCCACAGGTCGATGACGGCGGCCACGGCGACGCCGAGCAGGGCGGCGACGGTGTATGTCACTGCTCGTCACCGGCCGGCTTGCGCAGCACCGCCCGCACCGCCTCGAACCCGAGGATCGCGCAGACCGGCACGACCACGAAGAACAGCACCTCGTCGATGGGCAGCCCGCCGGGCAGGAGGATCCCGGTGATCTGGGCCGGGTCGAACCGCCAGTGACCGGCGGCGATCGCACCCAGGTCCCACAGGACGAAGACGATCGCCACCGGCAGCAGGGTCAGCAGCAGGCGACGCGGACGACGCAGTACGTTGACCTTGAGGACCGGTTCCAGCCACAGGGCCGCGACCAGGCAGCCCACCAGGACCGCCAGGTATCCGAGATGGCCCATGCGGGTCAGAAACCGAGCGCCTGCGCGCGCCGTTTCACTTCGCGGGCGCGGTCCCCGCCGAGGCCCTTCGCGCCGTTCCCGTCGATCGTCTCGTCGGGTTCGTAGAGCCACCGGAGCGCCTCTTCGTCGTCGTACCCGGCGTCACGCAGCAAGGTCAGGATGCCGGGGAGGTGCTTCAGCACGGTGCTGTTGGCCACCAGGTCGGCGGGGACCACGCGGACGCCGTCGCGGCGGACGGCCAGCAGGTGCCCGTCGCGAATCATCTGGTGGACCTTGCTGATCGACACATCGAGCTTCTCGGACACGTCCGGCAGGTTGATCCACTCGGCTGGGCCGGCGGTTACGGAATCGCTCACCCCTACAGCGTACGAGAGGGGAGAACGAACCCGATGAGCCTGCCGCGCAGGAGTCGCACGGAGGTGGCCGGCGGGTGGCGTTCACTGTCCGTCCGTCCGTCCGTCCGCCGGCCGCGCCCTCACCCACACCCCTCGCACCGTCCGACTCGGAACTAAAATCCACTTTTGTCGGGGCAGTCCCGGCGTCCGGGCGCGGGTGTCAGTACCCGTTTGGACTCAGCTATGACATCCTGGTCTGCCCCCGTGCGAAAGACACATACACTTCACGCCGATGGACACCACAGTCGCCGACACGTTGATCGGCACGACGATTGACGGCCGTTACCGGATCACCGGGCGGGTGGCCCGTGGTGGCATGGCGACCGTCTACACGGCAACCGACGAACGACTCGAGCGCACCGTCGCTCTGAAGATCATTCATCCGTCGCAGGCGACCAATGCCCACTTCGTGGACAGGTTCACCGACGAGGCCAAGACGATCGCCCGGCTCACCCATCCCAACGTCGTCGCCGTTTACGACCAGGGCCGCCACCAGGGCCTGCCCTATCTGGTCATGGAGTACGTACAGGGTCGCACCCTGCGTGACCTGCTCACCCAGCGCCGCCGGCTCAACCCGGTGGAGGCGCTGGCGATCCTCGAGCAGATGCTCTCCGCGATCGCCGCCGCCCACCGCGCCGGCCTCGTGCACCGAGACGTCAAGCCGGAGAACGTGCTGGTCGCCGAGGCGCCGAGCGGGGGCACGGCCAACCTGGTCGACGCCGTCGTCAAGGTGGCCGACTTCGGACTCGCGCGCGCCGTCGAGGCGAGCAGCGCCGACGAGCCCGGCCAGTTGATGGCGACCGTGGCCTACGTGGCGCCCGAGCTGGTCACCGACGGTCACGCCGACGCGCGCACCGACGTCTACTCGGCCGGCATCGTGCTCTTCGAGATGCTCACCGGCCGGGTGCCGTTCGACGGCGACGACCCCGTCGTGGTCGCCTGGCAGCACGTCGACAACGACGTCCCGGCCCCGTCGGGCATCGTCAACGGCCTGCCCACCGTGCTCGACGACCTGACCGCCCGCGCCACCCGCCGCGACCCGGGCGCCCGCCCGACCGACGCCGGCGCGCTGCTGGCCGAGGTGCAGACCGTCCGCGACGACCTCGGCTCGGCGAACGTCGAGACCGCGCTGCTGCGCCAGGTCCCGGCCTCGCGCGCCGCGATGGCCGACGCCACCGCCCTGGTCCCCGCCGTCGGCACGAACGACCGTCCGCCGTGGGCACGCCTGCCCAACCAGGCTCCGCGCGGCCAGGAATACTCCGCGGGCCGGCTCCCCCGTTCCTCGAAGCAGGGCACCGACCGGCGGCGCGTCCTGCTCTCCACCGCCGTGGCACTCATGGTCCTGGTCGTCATCGGCAGCACCTGGTGGGTCACGCTGGGCCGCTACACCGATGCCCCGGCGCTGACCAACCGGACCAAGGCCCAGATCGAGCTCGACGCGCGGCAGCAGGGCTTCGAGATCTTCTACGGCGACGGCGCCTACAACGAGACCGTCGCCAAGGACACGGTCGTCGGCCAGGACCCCGAGCCCGGCGGCAAACTGGTCAAGGGCGGCGTGATCACGGTGACCCTGTCGCTCGGCCCCGAGCGTTTCGCCGTGCCCGACCTGGCCGGTCTCGAACTGGCCGCCGCGCGCGGCGAGCTCGAGCAGCTCAGCCTCAAGCTCAAGCAGGGCGCCGGGCAATACAGCGACACCGTGCCCGAGGGCGCGGTCATCTCCTCCGATCCCAAGACGAGCACCCGGCTCAAGCGGGGTGGCACCGTGACCGTGGTGCTCAGCAAGGGCCGCGCCCCGATCCGGGTGCCGGACCTGTCGGGCAAGAACATCAACGACGCGCGGGGCGAGCTCGCGCAGCTCGGCCTGACCGCGGTCGAGCGCTACAAGGACAGCGACCAGCCGGCCGACACGGTCATCGGGCAGACACCGAAGCCGAACACCGGGGCGAACAAGGACGACGAGGTCACCCTCGACGTCAGCAAGGGCCCGCCGCTGGTCACCGTGCCCGACCTGACCAACCAGCCGTGTCCACAGGGTCAGCAGACGCTTGAGGGCCTCGGCCTGCGGGTGCGCATCGACGGCAACGGCGCCGCGACCGTCCGCTTCCAACAGCCAGGCGGGGGTACGGCGGTGCCGCCGCAGTCCGAGGTGGCCATCCAGTGCTTCTGACCGAGGATTCTTTCGATTCTCCGGTGCGGGAGGATTCGGCCCGGCGGGTCGGGTCGCATACGAAGACGTCGGGTGGGCTGGCGAAGGCCGCCCTTCCCTACCTGGACGCGGCCGGGTCCGAGACGCTGCAGGTGTACGTCTCGAACTCGCGCGCCTGGGCGTTGCCACCGGGCGACCCGAGGCAGGACGTGCTGTTCCGCGACGGCATCGGCGAGCGCGGCGTCCCGGCGTACATCCATGCCTCGCTGCTGGTTAACTTGGGTTCGCCGACGGAGCTGACGGTCGAGCGCTCGATCGACGTGCTCGCGCACTCGTTGCGCCGTGGCCAGGCGATCGGTGCGACCGCGGTGGTCTACCACGCGGGCAGCTCGGTCGATCCGGCCCACGACGACAAGGCGTTCCACCAGCTGCGGGAGGCCCTGCTGCCGCTGCTCGACCGGGCGGCCGTCGAGGGGTTGCCGCAGCTGCTGGTCGAGCCGAGTGCCGGTGGTGGCCGCAGCCTGGCGTCCAAGGTGCAGGATCTCGAACGTTACCTGGCCACGGTGGAGAACCATCCCGGGCTGGGCGTCTGCTTCGACACCTGCCACGCGTGGGCGGCCGGCCACGATCTCGCCACGCCGGGCGGCATGACGGCGACGCTGGACGCCCTGGTCGAGTCGGTCGGCCCCGGCCGGCTGAAACTGATCCACGCGAACGACTCGAAGGACGCCTGCGGCTCGACCCGGGACCGCCACGAGACGCTCGGCCAGGGCACCATCGGGACGGCCGCCTTCGCCGAACTGATGACCCACCCGGCGACGGCCGGCATTCCCGTGATCGTCGAGACGCCGTCGGTCGAGCACGAGGGCCATGCCGCCGACATCGCGCTGCTGAAGTCCTTCCGCCCGACTGCCTGAGCCCGCGCAGGAGGTGAGTTCCCGCGACTCACCCCGACGGAGACGGCAGGCCGCGCTGACCGCAGTCTGCGTCTGCGCGCCCGCCTTCGCCGCCCGGGGCATGACAAAGGCCGGGCACGCCGTTGTGCCCGGCCTCCGGTCCCGCGGTCAGATCTTCTTGCGTACGGCCTTGCGGTAGTCGCTGTTCAGCCGCCCGATCAGGGTGAGCGGAATGCCCTTGGGGCAGACCTGGGTGCACTCGCCCATGTTGGTGCAGCCGCCGAAACCGGCGTCGTCCTGCGCCTGCAGCATGTCGAGCACGCGGGTGTCGCGCTCGGGCTGGCCCTGGGGCATCAGACCGAGGTGCGCGACCTTGGCCGCGGTGAAGAGCATCGCCGAGCCGTTCGGGCAGGCCGCCACGCAGGCACCGCAGCCGATGCAGGTGGCCGCCTCAAACGCCAGGTCGGCGTCGTTCTTGGGCACCGGGGTGGCGTGCGCTTCGGGGGCGGCACCGGTCGGAGCGGTGATGTAGCCGCCCGCCGCGATGATCCGGTCGAAGGCGCTGCGGTCGACGACCAGGTCCTTGATCACCGGGAACGCGGCAGCGCGCCACGGCTCCACGTCGACCACGTCGCCGGTCTTGAAGTGCCGCATGTGCAGCTGACAGGTGGTGGTGGCCTTCTCGGGGCCGTGCGCCACGCCGTCGATGACCATGCTGCACGCGCCGCAGATGCCCTCACGGCAGTCGTGGTCGAAGGCGATCGGGTCGTCGCCGTCGAGGATCAGCTTCTCGTTCAGCACGTCGAGCATCTCGAGGAAGCTCGCGTCCGGGGAGATGTCCTTGACGTCGTAGGTCACCATCCGCCCGCCGTCGGACGGGTCGGTCTGGCGCCACACGCGGACCTGGATGTCCATTACTTGTAGCTCCGGGTGCTCGGGTGGACGTACTCGAATTCGAGCGTTTCCTTGTGCAGGGTGGGCTTGCCGCTGTCGCCGGTGGCGTATTCCCAGGCTGCGACGTAGCTGTACTGGTCGTCGTGGCGCAGCGCCTCGCCGTCGGGGGTCTGCGACTCGGCGCGGAAGTGGCCGCCGCAGGACTCGCGGCGGTGCAGCGCGTCGATGCACATCAGCTCGGCGAGCTCGAAGAAGTCGGCGACCCTGCCGGCCTTCTCGAGGTTCTGGTTGAGCTGCTCGCCGGTGCCCGGCACCTTGACCCGCAGCCAGAACTCGTCGCGCAGGCCGCGGATGAGCCCGATGGCCTTGGTCAGGCCCTCCTCGGTGCGCTCCATGCCGCAGTACTCCCACATGATGTGGCCGAGCTCGCGGTGGAAGGAGTCGACCGTACGGTCGCCGTCGATCTCCAAGAGCCGCTTGATGCGGTTCTCGACCTCGGTGCGCGCCGCGACGACCTCCTCGTGGTCCTCCGCGATCTTCTCGAACGGGCCGGCGGCCAGGTAGTTGCCGAGCGTCGTCGGCAGCACGAAATAGCCGTCGCCGAGGCCCTGCATCAGCGCGGACGCGCCGAGCCGGTTCGCGCCGTGGTCGGAGAAGTTGGCCTCACCCACCACGAACAGGCCCGGCACGGTCGCCTGCAGGTCGTAGTCGACCCAAAGGCCACCCATCGTGTAGTGCACCGCGGGATAGATCCGCATCGGGACCTCGTACGGGTCCTCGCCGGTGATCCGCTGGTACATCTCGAACAGGTTGCCGTACTTGGCCTCGACCGCCTTCTTGCCCAGCCGGCTGATCGCGTCCGCGAAGTCCAGATAGACGCCCAGCCCGCCGGGGCCGACCCCGCGACCCTCGTCGCACACGTTCTTCGCGGCGCGCGAGGCGATGTCCCGCGGGACCAGGTTGCCGAACGAGGGGTAGATGCGCTCGAGGTAGTAGTCGCGCTCGTCCTCGGGGATGTCGCCGGGCGCGCGCTGGTCGCCGGCCGCCTTCGGCACCCACACCCGGCCGTCGTTGCGCAGCGACTCGCTCATCAGCGTGAGCTTGCTCTGGTGCGTGCCCGACTCGGGGATGCAGGTCGGGTGGATCTGCGTGTAGCACGGGTTCGCGAAGAGCGCACCCTTGCGGTGCGCCCGCCACGACGCCGTGACGTTGCAGCCCTTGGCGTTGGTCGAGAGGAAGAAGACGTTGCCGTAGCCGCCGGACGCGAGTACGACGGCGTCCGCCATCTCGGTGGTGATCTCGCCGGTGACCATGTCACGGACGACGATGCCGCGGGCCTTGCCGTCGACGACGATCAGCTCGAGCATCTCGTGCCGCGAGTTCATCTCGATGGTGCCGAGGCCGATCTGCCGCTCCATCGCCTGGTAGGCGCCGAGCAGCAGCTGCTGACCGGTCTGGCCCCGGGCGTAGAACGTGCGGGACACCTGGGTGCCACCGAACGAGCGGTTGTCGAGCAGGCCGCCGTACTCGCGGGCGAACGGCACGCCCTGGGCGACACACTGGTCGATGATGTTCACCGACACGGTCGCGAGGCGGTAGACGTTCGACTCGCGGGCGCGGAAGTCGCCGCCCTTGACGGTGTCGTAGAAGAGCCGGTAGATCGAGTCGCCGTCGTTGCGGTAGTTCTTCGCGGCGTTGATGCCACCCTGCGCGGCGATCGAGTGCGCCCGCCGCGGGCTGTCCTGATAGCAGTACGACTTGACCTGGTAACCGGCCTCGGCCAGCGTGGCCGCCGCGGAGCCGCCGGCCAGGCCGGTGCCGACCACGATGACGGTCAGCTTGCGGCGGTTGGCCGGGTTGACCAGCTTGGCGTTGAACTTGCGGCGTTCCCAGCGGGTCTCGATCGGTCCCTCGGGCGCGGCGGTGTCGGCGATCGGGTCGCCGTCGTTCCAGAAGTCACTCATGCTCAATCCACCAATCCGACGAGAACCGCGAACGGCACCGAGAGGTACCCGACGACCAGCAGCAGCGACAGCACCAGCGCGGAGGACCTCGCGATGACCTCGCCGCGCGGGTTCTGCTGGCCCAGGGTGCGCACGGCGCTGAACAGGCCGTGGCGCAGGTGGAAGCCGAT
>DASRYP010000737.1:0-22945 GCA_035687165.1 Actinoplanes sp.
CGTCGCGTGGGCGTTCTCGTCGAGCCGGCGTGCCTCGGCCAGGTCGCCCAGCGTGCGCAGGATGAGCGCGGAGTTGACCAGGGCGGTGAGGGTCAACGGGTGCTTCTCGCCGAAGACCCGGCGATAGCGGTTCGTCGCCTCGAGGGCCAGGCCGCGGGCCTCGCCCAGGTCACCGGTCACTCGCAGGGTGTTGGCATATGTCATCGTGGCGGCGAGCGCGAACTGGTGGCTGTCGCCGTAGCGGGCAGTCGTGTCCCGATAGTTCTCCCGAGCCGCCCGCAGCGCCTCCTCGTACCGTCCGGTCTTGCGCTTGGCGATCGCCTGGGTGCGGACGGCGAGCAGAATCTGCGGGTGCTTCGGGTTGCGCATCGTCCGCCGATATGTCGGCAGTGTGCGTTCCTGAAGGCTGAGCGCCTCGGCGTAGCGCCCAAGACCGTAGAGATCGCGGGCGAGGTTGGACTGGGCGAACAACAGCGGCCGGTCCTGCTCGCTCAGCGTCTCCTCGTACTTCCGGACGTTCGCCGAGTCGATCTCGTACGCCCCCTGGAAGTCACTGAGCATCCGCAGGTTGACCGCCAGGTTGCCCCGGTTGCGCAGCGTCTCCTCGTCCTCGTCGCCGAAGACGCGCTGGTGACGCTCGACGTTGTCCCGGTCGGTCGCGAGCGCGAGCTCGAACTCCCCGGCCACCCGCTGGACCGCCGCGACGACGTCCGCGCTGAAGAGCGTGTGCTCGTGGTCGGGGCCGAAGTCGGGGTTTTCCCGCAGCCGGGTGAGTGTGAGCTCGGCCAGCTCCCGGGCCCGGTCGTTGATGCCCAAGTAAAGCAGCGTGTTGGCCAGGTGCCGGGTGGCGAGCAGGGTCAGTTCCCCGTCCGGCCCGAGCTTGGGGTGGCCGGTCCGCTTCGCCCAAGAATGGAAGGTGGCATCGCCCAGGCGCCGCGAGGCCTCGTAGTCACCGATGACGTAGAGGTAGCGGATCTGGTCGAGAACCACCCGCAGCGCGTCCTCGGACTCGGCCTCGATCAGCTCGGCCGGCAGCACGTGCGGCGCGATCTCGGCATGGGCGCGGTGGGTGTCGTCGTCGTCCGGCTCGCTCGGGTTGGCCGCGCCGAGCAGCAGGTGCACGTTGGTGCGGATCTGTCCCAGCTGTTCCTCGCCCAACTCGTCCCGCAGCACCAGCTGGAACAGCCGGTGCACCTGAATGCGATTCTTGGTGTCGACGCTGGCGAGGCCGAACTTCCGCAGGTCACGCACGATGCGGCCGAGCGCGATGGAGTCCTTCAGCGCTGGGCCGAGGGGGGCCGGGATGTCGGCCGCCTTGCCCCACCGCAGCAGGTCGATCGAGATCGGCTCGGCGCCCAGCACCGCGAACATCTCGAGCAGCTGGGCCACCGCGGGGAAGTCGTTCTGCAGGCGCTGGAAGGCCAGCTTGACCAGCGCCGCGATGGTCGACGGGTAGGAGGTCGGCTTGCCCTCGGCCAGCAGGACCCGGTGGTGCTCGTCGAAGAGGTCGAGGTAGTCGGCGACCGGCATCCCGGTCGCGGCCTGCCACGAGGCGGCCTGGTCGAGCGCCAGCGGCAGGTCGCCGAGTTTCTCGGCCAGCCGGTGGGCGTCGTCGATCGAGATCTGGTTGCCCCGCTTCTGGATCAGCGCGACGCTCTCGGGCCGATCGAAGATGTTGACCTGGATGGCGTCCCAGACGTTGGACCAGGTCTGGTTACGCGAGGTCAGGATCACGTGGCCGCCGGCCGACGGGATCAGGTGGGCCAGATCCTCGGGCTCGTTCGCGTTGTCGAAGACGAGCAGCCAGCGCAGGCTCGTCGAGCTCAGCGCGTCGATCACCAGGGACGACGCCTGGGTGAGGTCCTGGGTGATCGGCATGCCGAGCTGGCGGCCGAGGTCGGCGAGCGACTGCAGCACGAGCGACTGCTGTTCGGCCGGGATCCACCACACCAGGTCGTAGCGGTCGGCGAACCGGTAGGCGAACTCGACGGCGAGCTGGGTCTTGCCCACACCGCCGAAGCCGAGGAGGCCGTGCGGCAGGACGGACGCCTTGGAACGCGCCTCGAGGGAGCGCTGAAGGACGAGGAGCAGGCTCTCTCGTCCGGTGAAGTCGGGATTGCGGATCGGGACGCCGCCCCAGACACGCACGGCATCCGACCGCTCCAACGACGCCTTGGGCAGGTCTGCGATGGTGCTCTGCTTCGGCAAGTCATCACTCCGCTGATCGATGTCCGAATTAACCGAATCGTACATTTTGTCGCTCGCTGCCGGAGGCGGATCCGGAGTTCGACTCGCTGGTTGTGACCGGGCATACAGCCGGCGGAGCGATTCCTCACTCATTCCCGCGGCGCGACCGGCCGAGTCGGCCCACCGACTTATCCCGATCGAGTCCAGTTGTCCCACCTCATGGGACAGGCGTGTCGAGAAGACCACCAGCGGGGGAATGCCCGGCACCGGTGGGTCGAGCAGGGCGATGCGATCGACGACCGCGCGGCGCTCCTCCCAGCTGAAACCGGGCGGGAGCGGGAGAAACGAGAAGATGTCTCGGGCAACGGCCGCCAATTGGGCTGCCGGAATCGCGGCCAACAGGCGCGCCAAAGCGTCGCGGCCGGCCGCGGCTGACACTCCCGCCGGGTCGCTCACTTCTTCAGTATCCAATATGGATCATGAAAGTGGGAACCTCTCGGAGCGTGTTTTCCTGCCTCGTCCTCCGGAATGCCCGATCGGCCGGATCAATGACCCGCCGACCGGATTGCTGCGACCTCACCCGACCCGATAGTGCCGGGCGCCTCTTGATCTCCCTACGACCACGCGACATCTCCCTACGACCACGCGACCCGCCGGCCTGGTCCTGGCGCCACGACCGGTCAGAACTCGGCCAGGAGGTATTGGCGGACCTGGGCGCGGGCCTGATGGATCCGGGACTTGACGGTGCCCTCGGGGATCGCCAGGTGGGTCGCGATCTCCTTGTACTCGAGCTGGCAGATGTCGCGCAGCACCATCGGCGCCACGAGGTCGGCCTTGGCGGCTTCCAGCTTTTCGAGCGCGTCCAGCAGGTCGAGCCGGGAGCCGGCGATGACACTGGTCGTACGCGCGTCCGGCACGTCGACGGGCATCTCGTCGTACCCCTGCTCGGCCGCCCTTCGCTTGAGTGTCCGGTACGTCTGCCGCGAGCCGTTGGCGATGATCACGTATAGCCAGGTGCTGAACTTCGACCGGCCCTCGAAACCGCCGATGGCACGGGCCACCTGCAGGAGCACGTCCTGGCAGGCCTCCTCGGCGTCCTGATAGCAGGGCAGGAACCGTGCGCACCGCCGCAGCACGGTCGGCCTGATCTCGGCCAGCAGCATCTCGAGTGCTGCCCGGTCCCCGGCGGCCGCCCGCCGGGCCAGTTCGTCCAGTTGGTCGTCGCGCACGTCGTCCCTGTCCCCCGATTTGCCGACCTTGATAATACGAGCGTGCTAGCACCAATGATCATCGGCCGATACCGGATCACCGAGCGGCTCGGTTCCGGCGCCTTCGCCACCGTGTGGCTCGCCGAGGACGACGTCCTCGAATCGCTGGTCGCCATCAAGGTCCTGGCCGAGAACTGGGCACATCACCCGGATGTCCGGGCCCGGTTCGAGCAGGAGGCCCAGGTGCTGCGGCGGGCCGACTCGGAGCGGCTGGTCCGGGTGCACGATTTCGGGGAGCTGCCAGACGGACGCCCGTACCAGGTCATGACCTATGCCGCCGGCGGCACCCTGGCCGACCGGCTGGATCGGGGACCCATGCCGGTACGCACCGCCCTGCGCAACGCGAGCGACATCGCCCACGCCGTGAGCGTCCTGCACGAGTCCGGTGTCCTGCACCGCGACCTCAAGCCGTCCAACGTTCTCTTCGACACGGTCCGCGGCTCCGAGCGGGTGCTCGTCGCTGATCTGGGCCTGGCCAAGGAGATCGCACACGCCTCCGGTTTCACGGTGGTCGCCGGGACTCCTGGTTACATGGCTCCTGAGCAGCACCTTCTCGGTGCCGGTCTGGACGTCCGCGCCGATGTCTATGCGATCGGTGCCCTGACCTATCAGATGTTGACGGGTCGTCCCCCACAGCTGAGCAGGGCCGCCCCGTCAAGACTGCGGGCGGGGGTCTCCCGGGACGTCGACCGGGTGGTGATGCGGGCGCTGGACCACGACCGGGATCGTCGCTGGCCGTCCACGGCCGCGTTCGCCCAGGCCTTGGACGCGGCCACGACTGCCACGCCCAGCCGAGTCCTGCGGTTCCTGCGGCGAAGTGCCGGCACCGTAGCCGCGCTGGGTCTGCTGGCCTATGCCGGCGGCGCGACCGTCGTGGCCGGGACGCCGGCGGGGTGGGTACGGGTCGCCGACACCGACGGCGCCCTGTCGATCGCGGTTCCGAGTGACTGGGGCCGGCAGATGCGGAACTCCGGGTGGAACGTCGCCGCGGTGGGACTGCCCGCCGGTTCCGAGCCCGGGCTCCAGGTCGGCGCCGACCTGCGGACCGAGACGTCGCCCGGGCTGTTCGTCGGGGTGAGCCGGTGGCTCGTACCCGGCGCGGGGGCCACCGTTCCGTCCCACCCTGGGTGCACTCGGGGGCTCGATCGTGCGGTGACGGTGGCCGGGCTGACGGGGCGGATCCAGCGCTGGACGGGGTGCGCGGGTGGTGAAGTCGCCTACAGCGAGGTGGTCCTGACCCGGGCCGGCGAGCCGGGCGTGTACCTGCAGATCCGGCAGAACGGTGGGCGCACCGACCGTACCGACGACGTGCTCGGGACGCTGCGCCGGTCCAACTAGCAACCGCGCTGGTCGTCGTGCTCGAGCTTCATCTTGACGACCGAGCCGTCCACGAAGAGGAACGAGTAGTGAACGCCGGCGTACTTGTCCTCGCCGCCCGCGACAGCCAGCCCATCCCCGTAGTGGCCCTGCTTCTCGGCCGGCTGTCCGGTGAGGTCGGGGTAGGCCCGCTCCACGTCGGCCAGGTTGCTGCCGATCCGGATGCCCTCCGGGGTGGCTAGCTTTCCGAACGCCGGGATGGAGGAGACGCCCACGGTCGTCCAACCGACTGTCGTGTCGCCCGTCCGGTCCGGCTTCAGATACCAGCTGCCGCACCTCTTCGAGCCTTCGCCGGCCTCGACCATGCCGGTGGCCTCTGCCTGGTCGTACGTCATCCCGATCTGGAGCTTGCCGAGGCCGGTCGGTCCGAGCACGTCGGCCGGCCCGATCACCCGGATGGGCTTCGGCCTCTTGGTCGTCCTCGGCTTGCTGGACGTCTTGGTCGGGGTGACCGAGCTCGACGGGCTGGACGAGGGCGGGGTGGGTGGGCGGGACGGGCTCGGGGAGGTGGACGGAGACGGCGTGGCCGCGCCCACCGGGCCGGCCTCCCCCGCCACCTGTTGCGGAGAGTGAGCACAGCCGGCGGTCAGAGTCAAACCGGCGGCGGTCGCGAGAGCCATGATCGTACGTCGCACTTTCGGTCTCTATCTTTTAGGATGTATCCAGCTTTTAGGACGTATCCAGTCGGTTGGTCGCGGCGCGTGGATGGATCCCCCCGTTTCCTCGGACCCATCCACGCGTCGCGGGCGGCTCGGTTCTAGGCGATGCGGTCGGCCCCCGAGCCGCCGCGGATCTTGTCCTTGCCCGGGCCGCCGATCAGGTGGTCGTTGCCGGAGCCGCCATAGAGCGTGTCGGAGCCGGAGCCGCCGTACAGCTTGTCGGGGCCGCCGTTGCCGTACAGCGTGTCGGCGCCGCTCTCGCCGTAGACCACGTCGCCGGCCGTGGCGCCCCGGATCGTGTCGTTGCCGGAGCCGCCGTACGCGATCAGTTGCAGCCGGGTCTTGTTGGTGACGCTGTCATCGCGGTCGGCGGCGAACACCCGGACCCGCTCGGTCATCTCGCCGACGCCGCAGTTCACCTTGGTCTTGTCGCCCTTGACCGCGCGGCAGCCGGAGCCGGGCTTGATCGGGAACTTGTCGTCGATGGTGACGTAGTGGGTCGGCCCCCGGCTGATGACGACCCGGTTGGCCTTGCCGGACCCGGCCCGGTAGACCACGATCTGGCCCCACTTGTCAGAGGTCGTGTAGGCCGTTGCGACCGAGGCGGCCTGGGCCGGCACCGCGAACGTCGCGGCCAGCGTCGTGCCGAGCAGAACCGCGGCCAGGTAGATCTTGCGCATTTCGTCTTCCCCGTTTCGTGTGTCAGTTTCTCCGACACTCAGTGCGATGCGCCCGCGATCGAGGAAGTTCTGAATCCTAGATAACGAATAGATAACGCGGCCGGGATCACTCGATCCCGGCCGCGCTCTGGAGTTGCGCAGATCAGCCGCTGCGCCGGTTGCCGTACTGGCGAGGGCCTTGCACGTTGCCCGAACGAACCTGGCGTTGCCCCGCAGCGCCCTGGGTCGGCTTGGCACTCGTCTTGTCCTTGCCCTTGGCCCGGCGCGCTGCCCGGTTGGCGAAAGGCTCGGGTGACTCCTCGGTCTCCGGTTCCGATCCGGCGTCCGCGGTGGGGTCCGTCATCGATGTCTCCTTGTGCTTTTCGCGACCGGACGGCTCGTTACCGGCCCCGAAGCGCGACTTCCGCGATACGCAGACGGTAGCTCAGGTGCCGTCCCGGCCAGGCCGGCGACCGTGTTCTGCCCGGTCACCTTCCCGGGTCTGCCGGGCATCGACGAAAGCACCGCGCCCAGCCAGCACAGCGGGGCCCCTGCGGAAACCGCTTCCCGCAGTTCAGGCCCATGTCGTCGCGGCTCGAAGGTCAGCCGATGGCATACGCCCGGATGATCGTCACCTCGGTGTAGGCGCCGCTGGTGTACGTCGTCCGGGCCCGCAGCGAGACCGCGCCGGCGGCCGGGTTGCGGACGACCGCCGTCCAGGTGCCGTTGATCTTCTTGACGGTCACCGCACGCCAGGTCTTGCCGCCGTCCGCCGACATCTTCGCGGTCACCGTCTTGACCGTCGGGTTGGCGCCCTGCTTGGCGTCCGGGTTCTGCTTGGTCCGCCTGATCAGCAACGGAACGTTCGTCACCGTGCCCGGCTTGGCCTTGTTGTAGCTGCTCAGGTTGCTCGGCGCCAGCTGCAGCGACATGACCGGCGCCACCACGTTCCCCTTGGTCGCGGCCGGGAAACGGTAGGTGACCACGGACTTGGTCGAGAGCATCCCGGCCGGGAACGTGATCTCCGGGTAGTACCGGGTCGCCGTGTTGGTCAGCGTGTACCAGCCGGCCTTCTTGACCGAGTAATTCATGAAGGACATGTCGGGCTCCCAGCCCTTGTCCTGCTTCGTCGTGACCACCTTGCCGCCGAACGTCAGCGTCGCGAGGGCCCGGTCGCCGCCCTCGACGCTGAAGCCGTCACGCGGGAAGTACGGGTCGGCGAACATCTCGTTCAGGTTGAACGACAGACGGCCGTTCACCATGATCGGCAGTTGCTCGCTCGGGCCCCAGGCAGCGTTGTAGAAGCGGAGCGAGTACGACTTGCCGGCCGCGACCGTCCGCTTCGGCATATACCCGCCGATGTTGTACGAGGTCTGGCCGTTCTTGCTGGCCGCGGATCCGTCGGCCCGGATGTCCCAGGTGCCGGGCGACAGCCGGACCTTCGAGGTGGTCGCGACGTCGGTGTCGATCAGGCCGGCGAACAGGTCGTTGCCGCAGCCGCCCTGAGGTTGCACGGCCACGCTGCTGGAGTTCGACCCGGACGGCCCACGGCGCGAGGCGACCGTGACGGTGGCCAGCTTGCTCCGGGCGACCGTGAGGCTCGGGTTGGCCGGCACACCGATCACGCTGCGCAGCACTCCGTAGCTGTCGGTAGTGCCACTGTGGTCGGTCCACGAGCCGAGCGCCGCGAAACCGATCTTCGTGGAGCTGGACGGGATCGCGTACATCGTGGTGCCGCCCCACGCGGAGGCCTCGACCTCGGAGACCGCGCCGGTGCGGGAGCAGACCCGCGCACTCAGGTTGTATTCGAGGCCCGTCGTGGCCGGGCTCAACGCCAGCGCGACCTTCTTGCCGCGCCGCGCGTCAACGGTGAGCTTGCTCTTGCCGGACACCTTGACAGTAGTGCCGCCGAGCGTGGTGGTGGTGCCCTGCGTGATCGAGGTGAGCACGGCGTACGTGCCCTTGGGCAGCGCTTTCGCCGTACCGCTGCGGAGGTTGTACTCCGAACTCGAGTCGAGATTGACCGCGGTCGCCGAGATGGTGACCTTGGCGCCGGAGCGGTTCAGCGCAGTCAGGGTGAGCGTGTTGGTGGCCGCCACGGCCGCGCCACCCACGCCCAGGACGAGCGCCGGAATCACGGTGGAAGTGACCAGTCCACGGCCGAGCCGGGCTGGTGTGAACGAAGTGAGCATGCAGTCCCCGTACGAAAAGACGGCAGCAGCCATCGAAAGAGATAGCGGAAGGTCCGGTGATCATGCCAGACCCGACGGCGTCCGGTGACCCCGTTCGCTCAGCGGTCGGCGTACCGGCAGCCAGGCCCAGCTGAGTCGGTGATGCAGAGTCGGTGATGCAGAGTCGGTGATGCAGTGGCGCAGGCTCTGCTCCACGCCGGGCCTGTCGAATGACTGCGCGATGCAGCGGACGGACTTGCCTTGCTCCTTTCGCATGACCTTCCCGGTTTTTTGGCTCTCCATATTCCATCGCGAAAGGAATTTCTGCCATTGCCATCGGGCAGCACGGCGCGCACAACGCATGTGTTGTGATGAATTACAAAGAGCAGTCCCGACGTTGTGAAAAGTCACGAACCAAAGCCGATCAAATCCGAGGTAGTCACCATTGACATCCCGTTCTGATCGAAGGTAATTTCAGCGATGTTGATCAATGCCATGCCCTGATCGGCGTTTCCCGTGGCGATCGATCCGACCGCCCGGCGACATTTCTCATGAACTCCCCAGTTGGCGCCGGGCCGCCACGCGGCCGGAACCCCTGCCGAAGGAGCAACGTGTGAACGGAATCCCGCACGACACCACCGTGGCCGAACAACCGGTGGACGTCGTCATCGTGGGAGCAGGCTTCACCGGTCTGACCGCCGCGCTCGAGCTGTCGGCCCGGGGACTGAGATGCCGGTTGCTCGAACGCGAGCCGTTCGTCGGTGGCCTGGCCGCCGGCTTCGACGTAGACGGGGAACGGCTCGAACGCTTCTACCACCACTGGTTCGACTCTGACCACGAGATATTCGAGCTCTGCGCCGAGATGGGCCTGGGCGACCGCGTCGAACGGCACTTCTCCCGCACCGGCCTTTACTACGCCAACGCGGTCTTCCGCCTGACCACGCCGCTCGACGTGCTGCGCTTCGCCCCGCTCAGCCCGCCGGACCGGATCCGGCTCGGCCTGCTGGCGCTGCGCGCCCGGCGGGTCCGCGACTGGCGGCTGCTGGAAGGGCAGACGGCCGAGGAGTGGCTGGTCCAGCTCGGCGGCCGACGAGTCTACGACCTGGTCTGGCGGCCGCTGCTAGCCGGCAAGTTCGGCAGGTACGCCGACCAGGTCGGCGCCACCTGGATGTGGACCAAGCTGGCATTGCGGGGCGGCAGCCGCAGCCGCGGCGGTCGCGAGACGCTGAACTACATCCGCGGCGGATGCGACGTCCTCCTGGACGCGCTGCGCGAGCGGCTGATCGCCGACGGGGTCGACATCCGCACCGGCACGGCGGTCGACGAGGTCGTCACCGGCGAGGACGGCGTCCGCGGAGTGATCGCCGGCGGCCGGTACCACCCGGCGCGGCAGGTGCTGCTGACGACCGCGCCGCCGCTGAGCGCCGGCCTGCTCGGCGAGCACCCCGGCCACCACCCGGCCGTGCCAGTCCTGCGGCGTCAGCTCGGCGGCATCGACTACCTGGCCAACATCTGCCTGGTGCTGCGCAACTCGCGGCCGTTGTCACAGACGTACTGGCTGAACGTCAACGACCCCACCTTCCCGTACGTCGGCGTCATCGAGCACACCAATCTGGAGGACCCGGCACGCTACGGCGGCAGCCACGTCGTCTATCTCTCCAAGTACCTACCCGAGGACGATCCGCTGTACCTGATGTCCGACGAGGAGGTGTTCGAGCACAGCCTCCCGCATCTGCGGCGGATGTTCCCGAACTTCGAGCGGGACTGGGTGCGCGGCTACGACGTCTGGCGTGCCCCGTACGCCCAGCCCGTCGTCACGCCGCACTACACGGTGGACATGCCGCCGTTCGCGCCACCGCTGCCGGGCTTGTTCCTGGCCAGCATGGCGCAGGTGTTCCCGGAGGACCGCGGCACCAACTACGCCGTCCGCGACGGGCGCAAGGTGGCCCGGCTGATGGCGGACCTCATCGACGCCCGGCCCGCGTTCGCCGGCCCCGTCGCGCAGACCTCGAACGGGGACCAGGATGGCTGAGCTGCTCTCCGTGGACGACTGCGAGAAGCTGTCGGCCCGGCAGGTCCACGACCTTTACCGCCGGCACGTGAGCCGCAGCCAGGTGTCGCTGATCGGCTCGTTCGGGTTCGGCAACGACCTCGTCTCGCACGCCGAGGGCGCGTGGATCCACCTGCGCGACGGCTCTCGCGTCCTGGACTTCACCGGCGGCGTGGGGGTGCTCAACCACGGACACAACCATCCGCGGATCCTCGCCGTCCGCGAGCGCTTCCAGGCGCAGCGGCGGATGGAGGTGCACAAGAACTACTTCTCGCCGTACGTCGCGGGGCTGTCCGCCAATCTGGCGGCGCTGCTTCCCGGTGACCTGAACGTCAGCTACTTCCCGAACTCCGGGGCCGAGGCGGTCGAGGGCGCGGTGAAGCTGGCGTTCAAGTACCACGGCGGCCGGCGGGGCGCGATCCTGCACACCGACATCGCGTTCCACGGCAAGCTCATGGGGGCCGCCAGCCTGAACGGATCACCCGAGGCCAGCTTCCCGTTCCCACGGATCCCCGGCACCGACGTGTTCCGCTTCGGCGACCTCGAGTCGTTCCGGCTGGCCGTCGAACGGCACCGCGGGCCGAACGGCGACAGTGACGTGTACGCCGTGGTCGTCGAGCCGTTCAGCGCGTCAAGCCTGCGGCAGTGCTCCGAGGAGTTCCTGCGCGAGGTCCGGCGGATCTGCACCGACCTCGACATCGTCCTCATTTTCGACGAGGTCTACACCGGCTGGGGCAAGACCGGGACGCTCTTTCACTTCATGCGGTACCCCGGTCTGGTGCCCGACGTGGTCGTGATGAGCAAGTCGTTCGGCGGCGGCAAGGCGTCCATCTCCGGATACGTGGCGCGCGAGCCGGTGTTCCGCCGGGCGTACGACAACCTCAGCGACGCCACACTGCACAGCACCACCTACTACGGGTTCGGCGAGGAGACCGCGACAGCCATCGAGGCGGTGGCCGTGGCGGTCGAGGAGGATTTCCCCGGGCGGGCCCGGCACCTCGGTGAGCGCCTCGGCGCCGGGCTCGCCCGGATTGCCGCCGACCACCCCCGGCTCGTACGCGAGACGGCCGGGTGCGGCGCGCTGCACGGTGTGTTCCTCCATCCGGGGCCCGACATCCCGGACGCGATCCGCCGCCTCGTGCCGTCCTCCTTCGCCCGCGACCCGCAGGCCGGCGCGAAGCTGCTGACCGGGTCAGTCATCGCGGAGCTGTACAACAAGCACCGGGTGCTGACGTTTTTCGGGTCCAACCGGCGCATCGCCCTGATCGTCTCGCCTCCGCTGGTGGCGACGGACGCGGAGACCGACCTCTTCCTGGCCGCGCTGTCCGAGACCCTGGCGCAGGGACCGGCACGGCTGCTCACCAACTTCGTCAAGAGCAAGGTGACAGCCCGATGACCACCGCGTTGACCTCGACCGTACGGTCCAGTCCGCTCCCGGCTTACTGGGCACGCCACTATCGATCGCTGCGGGATCCCGTACGTTCACAGGCGGCCGTCGTCCATGTCGGCGCGACGCTGGGTACGCTGCCGTGGGTCTATCGGGCCGCGTTCCGCACGGCCCTGGTGACCCTGACCGTCGCCGGTGCCGGTCCCCGAAGCCTGACCTGGCTCAGCCGCCTGCCGGGCTTCAAGCAGTTCGTCCGGGTCACCACGGCGCTGGCGCTCTACGGGGCACTCGACGGCAAACCCGCGGACGTGACCTCGTGAGCGCACGGCACGCCCCGATCGACTGCGACGTCCTGGTCATCGGCTCCGGCGCCGGCGGCAGCGTGGCGGCCCGGGCGCTGGCGTCGGCCGGGCGGGAGGTGACAGTCCTGGAGGAAGGCCCGCGGGTCGGTGTCGACGAGATCGCGGCCGGCACGCAGGCAGAGAACATGCGGCGGCTGTACCGCCACGGTGGTCTCACGCCGATCTTCGGCCGCCCGATGGTGGCGTACGGCGAGGGCCGCTGCGTCGGCGGAACCACCATGGTGAACGGCGGCCTCCTGTGGGCGCCTCCGGAGGCGCTGCTCGACAGGTGGGCGGACCGGTCTGGCATCGGCGGCTATCGGGCCGGCGACCTCGCCGGGCACCTCGGCGCCATCGCGTCTCGTCTCGGTGCCGGCTTCCAGCACGACGGGGAAGGGAACCGGGACTCGACACTGCTAGCGGACGGCGCCGACCGGCTGGGATGGCGCTGGCAGTTCGCCCGACGCGCGGTCCGGGACTGCCGGCACAGCAACCGGTGCACCACCGGATGCCCGCGGGGCGCCAAGCAGAACATGGCCGAGACCTACCTCGCCGACGCCGAACTGCTGAGCGCGCGAGTGGTTCCGGACCAGCGTGTCGTGCGGCTGGAACACGATCGGGGCCGGGTGCACGCGGTGCACGTGGCCGGCGCCGGGGATCGCAGGCGGCGAACATATCGGCCGCGTGAGGTCTTCCTCGCGGCCGGCCCGATCGGCAGCGCCGCCCTGTTGCAGCGCAGCTCCATCCAGCCACAGTCGGCCGGCCGGGAGATGGCCTTCCACGTCAACCTGCGTACGGTGGCCCGCTTCCCAGACCGCGTCGACGCCGCGCGCGGCACGATCTTCACGCGGCAGGTCCACCAGTTCACCGCGGACGGTGTGCTCATCATGCCTAGCAACGTGAGTGCCGGCGGCCTGGGTGCGGCGGTGGCAGCGGCGCCGCCCGCCCTCGTCGACGGGCTCCTGGCCGACATCGACCGGTTGGGCGTCTATACCACCCAGGTCCGGGTCCGAGGCACCGCGCGGATCCGCACCGGGCCGCTCGGCGTCACCCTTCGGCACAGCCTCTCGGCGGAGGACGGCACGGCGTTGCGTACGGCGTTCCGGAACACCGCCCGCGTGCTGTTCGCCGCCGGGGCCGAACAACTGCATCCACCGCTGCCCGGCAGCCGGCCACTGGACAGCCTCGACGAGGTCGACGCGATGCTGGCCGGAACCAGGATCGGGGATTGGGAGCTGATCTCCGTCCACGGGATGGCGTCGTGCCGGATGGGCCGTCCCGAGCGCGGCGGCGTCTGCGACGACCGGGGCCGCCCGTACGGCATGGCGAACCTGCGCGTCTGCGACGCGAGCGTCCTGCCCGGACTGACCGGAATCAGCCCACAAGGCACCATCATGGCGTTCTCACAAGAGGTCGCAGACCGGTTCATATCCGATTCTCACTGAGGAGCGTCCATGGGCGATAATGTGCGGACCCCCATCCCCGAGCGAACCGCGACGACGCTGTTCAGCCCGGTCGCGGTGGTGGCCTCCTGCGTCGGATTCCTGCTGATCGGCGCACTCCAGTCCCTGTACGGGCCGGCCATTCCGCAGCTGCGTACCGAATTCGGTCTGACGCCGTCGGCCGCCGGTCTCGCGCTGAGCGCCCACTTCATCGGTGGCGTGATCGGCGTGCTGGTGTTCAACCGCATTCACGGGCGCGTCAACAATCGCGTACTGCTGGGTACCTCGTATCTGCTGATGGCGGTAGGGTGCGTGGCCTTCGCGCTGAGTCCCTACTGGGCGGCCGCCCTCGTCGCGGCGCTGGTCACCGGGCTCGGCTTCGGCGGCATCGACTACGGGCTCAACCAGCTTTTCGCCGTCGGCTTCGGGCGCCGCAGCAGCGCGATGTTGAATGTTCTCAACGCGCACTTCGGCATCGGCGCCATCGCTGGGCCCGCCCTGATCGGCCTGTTCGGCGCGTCCCGGTACCCGGCCCTCTTCCTGAGCTTCGCGGTCGTGTCGGCCGCCCTCCTGTTCTTCCTGCGCGGCGTGACGCGGCATGAGCCACCGCCCGCCGAGACGCCGGACCGGGTGCCGGCCAGCGGCGTCGTAGTGCGCTCCTCCGCCTCGGTGCTGCTCGTGTTCATCGTGCTCTACGTGGTGCACGTCGGCATCGAGGCCGGGGTCGGCGGCTGGGAACCGACACAGCTCGAAGGCTTCGGCTACAGCGCCTCGATCGCCGCCTCGGCGACCTCCGTCTACTGGCTGTTCTTCACGGCCGGCCGGTTCCTGGTCGCCCCGCTCACCCTGCGCGTCTCCGAACCGAGGATCATCATGGTCAGCTGCATCGGCATGACGATCTGCTTGCTGGGCACCGCGATCGCACCCCTGGCACCGTACGCCTACGCTGGTGTCGGTCTGTTCCTCGCGCCCATCTTCCCCACCGGTCTGCCGTGGCTCAACCGGGCGGTGCCGGCGGCCCGGCATGCGGGTGCCTATGTGATCGCGGCGTCCATGTTCGGCGGGGTGCTGGCCGGTCCCGCGCTCGGCGGGGTGATCCAGCGGTTCACCATCGACTCCCTGCCGGTGATGTTCATCGCGATGTCCGTAGCGTGCCTCGGATGCACCGCCTGGCTCGCGCGATTCGCCCGGGTCTGACCACGACATCTTGATCCACTGTGGTCCGACTCACACGCCGGAAAGCGCGCTCAGCTGGCCTGGACAATTGTTCCGGGCAGGCTTCGCGCACGGTTCACGCGAGCGAACGGGATGTCACAAATCGGCCTTTCGCATTGATACCGGTGATAGGTTTGCGACTGTTAGCGTTCCCAACCACGGGGAAGGGAGTCGACTTGCTCGTGCCCCCTGAACAGTCGCTGCCGGTCACCGCACACCTTCATCGACAGGCCAGGCGAGGCCGGAGTCCCGCAAGGCAGCATCTCCGGCGCAGGTGATCCGACAGAGTGACAACGCCCCGTTGGAACGTGACGATCGACGACTCCACACACAAGGCCCTCCTGGCCGAGAAGACCCGGCTCGCGGTCGAGTCCGCCTTCCGGGCCGAGACCAATCCATTCACCATCCGCGCCCAATTGGCGCCGCTCATTCTCGCGGTCAGTAGCGCCTTCGACATCGTCCTGGCCTCACTGTTCGACGAGGTCACCGCGGACTATTCCTTCATCGGCGACTACCTCGGTGAGGGCCTTCCGCCCGAGCCGCTGTTGCGGGCGTTGTCCGTCCTTGCCGGACTTATGTGGGAAGGACTACGGCACCTCGGCACAAGAAGGGGCACCGAAGCCCTGGCCACGGATTTCTTCTCGCGTTTCCATCAACTCGACACCGCGGTCCGGGCAGAGGCCGATCACACCAGCGACAGCAGGGCGGGACTGGCGGCACAGACCGCCGTGGCCACCGACCTGCTTCGGGGCCGCGCCGCTGTCCAACACCCCTCGACGCGGTCCGACCGGCACACCGCATACCTCGTCCTGGTGATGCACCGCGAATCGGTGTCGGTGGAGAACCTACGACGGGCCGTACTGCATACGTTCGAGACCAGCGACGATCTCGGCATCCTCCCGGCCCTCGACGCCGACGACCCGGTTCTGCTGGCGCCCGCCGAGGCGGCATTCCCGCACCCGAACTACCGATCCGGCTCCGAAACCATCCTGAACGCACTCGACCTCAAGGAGCCCCCGGTGGCCGGCCTGGCGCTCGCCAACGACGCCAGCCGTATCCCTGACGCGGCGCACGAGGCCAGGTTCGTGGCGCAGTCCGCGCACGGTCTCCGCAAACCTCGCGGCACGTACACGGTCGAGGACCTTTGGCAGGAGCTCGTCACCCGGCAGGTGCCCGACCTGGCCGACATCCTCACCAAGCGGCTGGGGATGCTCGAGGCCGACGACGGCTACCTGCTCGACACGCTGCGGGTCTACCTCAGCGGCGGACGTTACCGCGCCCAGACCGCGGCCGAGCTGCACATCCATCCGAACACGCTGGACTACCGGCTACGGAAGATCCACCAGCTCACCGGCCTCAACCCGCAACTGCCCAGGGGCGCCGCGACCCTCGACGTCGCCCTGACCGCCTGGACGCTCGCCACGCACCCGCGGCCGACCACACCGGACCGCTGACCGCGCAGCTCACACCGCCCATCTTCAGCCGGCTGACCGCGCAGCTCACACCGCCCATCTTCAGCCGAACGCGCCGACGAGCGGCCGTGCTAGCCGGACCTTTATGTATATTGGGTTGATCCAAAAAGGACGGACGAAGATGGTGAGCCGATCTCAGCCGCACGGGCACCGCCCAGTGTCCATGGCCGACGTCGCCCGCCGGGCCGGGGTCTCGGCGCAGACCGTCTCCCGGGTGTCCACCGGCTACACCGGGGTCTCCCCGGACACCCGCCGCCGGGTGCTCGCCACCATGTCCGAACTGGGCTACCAGCCGAACAGCGCCGCCCGCGCACTCAAGCGCGGCGACTTCCGCACCCTCGGGGTCGTCTCGGCCTGCGTGTCGCACGCCGGCGACAGCCGGGTCATCGAGGCGATCGCCACCCACGCCACCGCCGAGGGCTACGCGACCATCCTCATCCCGCACCCCGCCCCCGGCCGCGACGCGGGCCGGCACGGCTTCAGCCGCCTCGACGAGCTGGCCGTCGACGGTGTCGTACTACTCACCGAGCCGCGCCGGCTCGAACGGACGGATCTGACGTTCCCGCCGACCGTGCCGCACGTCGTCGCCGGTGGCGACATCGAGGATTGTCACACCTCGGTCGGCGTCGACCAGGCGGACTCCGTACGCCGGGCCGTTCAGCACCTGCTGGCGCTCGGCCACCCCACGGCGTGG
The DNA here is from genome assembly GCA_035687165.1 of Actinoplanes sp. Classification (GTDB taxonomy): domain Bacteria; phylum Actinomycetota; class Actinomycetes; order Mycobacteriales; family Micromonosporaceae; genus Actinoplanes. The sequence goes on from DASRYP010000737.1 coordinate 16,923, forward strand.
CACCTGAGCGGCCCGGAGGGATCCACCGTCGCCCAGCACCGCGCCGACGCCTGGCGTGCCGAACTGCGGGCCGCCGGCCGACCCGTCCCCCCGCTCCTGCACGGCGACTGGTCGGCCCGTTCCGGTTACGCCGCCGGCCTCGAATTCGCCGCCGACCCGGAGTGCAGCGCCGTCCTCGCCGGCAACGACCAGATGGCACTCGGTGTGCTCCGGGCGTTCCAGCAGCGCGGCCGGGCGGTACCGGAACAGGTCAGCGTCGTCGGCTTCGACGACATCGCCGATTCGGCGTCGTTCCAACCCCCGCTCACCACCGTCAGCCAGGACTTCGCCGAGATTGGCCGCCTCTGCGTACGCGAGCTGCTGAGTAGGATCCGCGGCGAGGCCCACGGCCCCGGGCAGATCCTCGTCCCGGCCCGGCTGGTCGTCCGGTCCAGCACCGCCGCCCCGCCGACTGGCCGTCGTGCGGTGATCGCCTCGTCGGCGTGATCGGTAAGTCGTCAACATTCATATAGGATCTTGGCGTGGATCCGCTGTGGGGTCTGCTCGCCGAAGCTCACCAGGTCGAGGATTTTTCGGTCCGTGAGGAACTGCTCAGGGAGACCGTCCGGCAGTGCGACCCGGAGGCCGTACCGGAGATCGCCTCCGCTGCTTTTCTCGGCCTCACCGACCTGTATGTCCACGCCGGCTGTTGGACCGAGGGTTTCGCGACCTTTGGCGCTGCCCTCGCCCTCCATGACTCGCAGCCCGCCCGATTCACTCAGGAGCAGCAGGATCGACTGCTTTTCTGGTACGGGCACATGGTCGACGACATGATCGACTTCCCGGACGTGTCCCTGGACCGGCTCGAAACCCTCATCGCCGATCTCGAACAGCGGTTCGCCGCCCGTGGGTGGCCGGCGATCTCTCAGGCCCGGCGCCGGCTGGCCCAGACGGTCGGCGACTGGCCAGCCGAGGAGGCCGCCTTCCGGCGCTGGCTCGACGCGGGTGGCGCCGACGAGCCGGACGCGGCCATCCAGCCGTGGCGGGTCGAGCGTCTCGTTCTGCGGGGCGACCCGGTGTCCCTGGCCGGCGCGTTCGAGCTGACCGACCCCGTACTCGCCGGAGCGCCCGCCTATCGCGACGCCATCGCCGAGATGCACGGCCATGTGTTGCTGCCCCTGGTCACCGTCGGCCGCCACGCCGACGCGGTCGAGACGTACCGCTGGGTCATGCTGGTGATGGCCGGCGGCGTCCACCGGTACGAGACCTTCGCGCTGCGGATGGAGTTCTGCGCACTCACCGGCAACGCCGACGAGGCGTTCAAGCTGCTCACCGTGCTCGATAGGTTCGACCGCTTCGAGCGGCCGGCGGGCAAGATGCATCTCGCGACCGCGGTCACCGTGCTTGCCGCCGCCTACCTGCGCACCGGCCGCGGCAAATACGTGGTGCGCCACGGGGACGACGACGGCACTCCGATGTGGATGCTGCACGACCGGATGCGCGCGATCTCCCTCGATCTGGCCGCGCAGTTCGACAAGCGCAACGGCACCACGGCCTGCGGTGACCGAGTGCGGGCGAGACTCGACCGCGAACCGCTGGTCGGCTTCCTTGCGCTGCGGCCCGGTGCGGTCCCCGGCGACGTGCCCCCGCCCGCCGGGATGAGCGACGCACAACTGCTCGAACGGGTGCGATGGCATCACACGCGCGACGAGTTCGCGCAGGCCATCGCTTGCCTGGAAGCCGTACGCGAGCCCGCCGGGCCCCTCGGTGGGCACGCGGCCGAAATGCGGGCCCGGTTGCATTCAGCGACCGACACCCAGGAAACGATGCATTGGGCGATCGCCCGGCACCGCGAGCGGGGCGAGACGACCATCGCGCTCCTCGCCGAGTGCTGGCTCGGCCTGCGCCCCGACGAACCAAACGGTCACGCGCTGACCGCCCGTGCCGCCGAGACCCTCCGCGCCGGCAACGACGACGAGGCGGCCGGCTGGGCCGACCTCTGGTACGCCTACACGCTGGTCAACCAGGGCCTTTTCGCCGAAGCGGTGTCGACCGTACAGCGTGGGGCCGAGCGCTCCCGGGGCCACGCACTCGTCGAGGGCGTGCTCACCAGGATCGAGGCGGCTTGGCACAACCAACTCGGCAGCGATCCCGCGTTGGTCAAACACCTCGCGGCCCACGCGATCGAGCTGTTCCTCAAGGTCGGTGCGGGCGTACTGACGATCAACGCGGTGGACGACCTCGCGACCGCCCACGCCCGGGCCGGCACCGATCCCGAGTTCCGAGCCCTCGTCGACAACCTGCTACGGCGCGACCTCCCAGCCGAGGCGCGCGGCCACCTGCGCCACCTACGCGGCGGGTACCTCATCGACCGAGGCCGGGCCGCCGAGGCCGTCGACGATCTCTACGACGCCCACGGCCAGCTCCTCGCCCGCGCCAAGGACCACCGCGAGGCGGCCCTGCAGTTGATGCAGGCCTGCGCCGCGGCCGGCCGCCCCCGCGAGGCGCTGGAGGCCGGCCTGCTCGCGACTCAACCGGCCGCGGAGAGCGAACGCGCCCCGGCCCGCACGAACCTGCTGCGCTTCACCATGGCCGAGTCCTACCTGCGCATCGGCTGGCTGGACGCGGCACTGACCGAATACGAGTCACTGATTGACGCCCTGCAACGCCTCGGCGAGACCAGAACCCCGAGGTACCGGTCCGCGACGACGACACTGGAAAACCTCCGGGTGGCGGTGGCCGAGGACAGGCAGCACGACTACAAAGGTTGAAAGGCCGACGGTCGCCAGCGTATCTACGTGATGCTGGTCGATGTCTTCGGTATGCCGGAGGGATGAAATATCCGGCTGGTGGTGGCATAAACGTCCAGCTGCACCGGGCCGGCCTCGGTCAGCACGGTCTTCGACCGGCGGCCGTTACGCGCGTTGCCGCCCGGACCGCTGTCGCATTCGTGTTTGCCGTAGCCCAGATGCGCGTCCGTCTCACCATCCAACGCGGCCTCGATGACCCGTTTGGTCAGCTGCTGAAGCAACCCGCCCTCACCGACCAGGCTCAGCCCCTGAACGCGGGCCTGCCCGGCCAGCCGGGCACAGTCCCCAATCCGCGATGGCCCGGGCCGTCAAGGCGCGCAGCATAGCCTCTTGGGTGGATAAAATGCCGAGGCGGTTGAGGTGTAAATGTAGACATTTGTCGAGCGCCCTCGCCACGGCGTCGGGTCGATCCGGTCGGAGTGCGGTCAGCCGGTCCCGTAGCCGGCAGGCCGATCGGGACCACAGTTGGTGTGGTGCGTTGCCATCCGGGTGAAATGCGGAGAATGCCGGCAAAAGTTCGGTACGGCTGGTTTGCCAGGCGTGCTGCAGCCGGCCTGGGTCGATGAGGTCATGCCGTACGGCTGGAGCGCCGAGGGTGGCGCCGAAGGCTAGGACCGTCAGTATGGCCGTCGCGGTATGTGTCCGGGCAGGTTGGTCAAGAACATCCAGGGCCACGGTCGTCGACTCGGCGAAGTGCTCCTCAACGGCGTCGAGGGCCTCGCCGCGGCCGTACGGGGCGTGGTCGGGTTCGTACCGGCCGTACTCAAGGGTGCCGGGTCGGCGGAGGACGGCGTCATACTCGTTCTGGCGGGGATCGCGCCGCGCCGCACTCACCGCCGCCTCGATCGCGGCCGGATCGTCCCCCGTCAAGACACTCACCTGACGCCATCCCGACCGCAACCCCACGCGCAGAAGCTCGGCGAACACCGGCCCCGATCCGCGGAGGACAATCAGGGCGTCGCGCAACTGCTGAAACCGCCAGGCCGCCGAGTCGTGGGTGTAGCGCACGAACGCGATCTCGTCGGCGTAGACGGCCAGGTCGGCATCGTCCAATGTGTGGCTGCGTTCCTCGGCCGCGTCACTGAGCAGAGAACGCGCCGCGAGCGCCTCCACGAGGGCGTAGACTGCCGACTGCTGCCGCGCTTCCAGGCCCGCCACGATGGCGGGTAGCTCGACCTCCCCCCGGAGTTGACGTGGTTTTGGCGGTGCCGCGGGACCGGGCCGGTAGCTTCGAGCCGCGGCTGGTCCCGAAGGGTGCTCGCCGGGCCGGCGGCCTGGACGACATGATCATCTCGCTGTATTCGGGTGGGATGACGGTCCGCGACATCCAGCACCATGTGGAACGCACGTTGGGGACCGAGTTGTCCCACGACACGATCTCGAAGATCACCGACGAGGTCCTGGACGAGGTCAAATCCTGGCAGACCGGCATCCACCGATCATGGCCTTCAGACCCTCGCGGTAACAGCCCTCTCCACACGGTCGCGGCCTGCCCGTTTCGCTGCATACAGCGCTTCGTCGGCGTGCCGCAACACGGCCTCGAGCGCGTTGTCGTCGGCCTCGGCCACGCCGGCGCTGAACTTGATCTTCAGCGGCAGACCGGTGTCGGCGCGTCCGACGATCTCGCGGAATTTGTCGACGCGGGCACAGGCGGCGTCCACGCCGAGGGTGGCGAAGGCAACGACGAACTCTTCGCCGCCGTAGCGGGCGACCACGCCGTACGGGCCAAGTTCGTCCTGCAGCAACCGGGCCACCGCGACGAGAACGGTGTCGCCGGCGGCATGCCCGTACGTGTCATTGATCTCTTTGAAGTGATCCAGGTCAACGATGGCGAGACTGGTCGGCTGCTCGGCCTGGAGTTGCTCCATGAGATAACGGCGGTTGTGCAGGCCGGTCAGCGGATCCCGGTTGGCCAGGTCCGCCAAGCCGACCTGGAGCGCCTCGATGGTCGCGAGTTGGTCACGGAGCCGGACGGTGGCCTGCTCGGCCTCGCGGCGACGCTGGTTGGCCTCGGTGACGTCCCGTCCCACGAGCGTCCACCCGAGGCACGCGCCGCGCTGGTCGTACAGTGGGGTGGTTCGCAGGTGCAGGTCGACGCCGGAGCCACCCGGGCTGGTGATCGTCTGCTCGGTCGCGTGTCGCTCGTCGAGATCGAGAACCAGGACGCTACCGACGTCGGCGATGTCGACTCCGGTCAGATCGGCCGGGAGGCCGGGGATGATACGACGGAAGACTTCGTGCGCGGCCGGGTTGGCCTCCAGGATGCGGCCCTCGTGGTCGACTACCGTGACCGCGTCGGAGATGCTGGCGAAAACATGCCGATGTGCGATGGGGATGTACTTCGGCATTCGCCGGACCAGCACTATCTGGATGTAGATCATGGTGATGGCCTGGCCGAGCGGGGTCACGTCGATGATCGTGAACGGCAACGCCTGCACGATCAGGACCAGGACCGTGCACGGCACGAACGTGCCCAGCACCCGGCCGATGATCCGTCGCCGCCCACCGGTGGCCCGGATGAGCAGAACGATCAGCCGGCCGAGCGTGCCGAAGATCAGCAGCTGGACGTAGGCTACGTTGACCCAGAACGCTGGCCCCGGCACCGGCACCAGCATGCCGTGCCACCCGGCCGGCTGGACGTCGGCAATCACCAGGTGCAACCACGGGTTGGTCACCGCCGCGACCGCGATCAGCGCCGGCTCGGCGAGCAGCAACAGCGCGGCCCGCCTCGAGAGCCGCCACGCCCGGTCGGACAGCGACAACGCCATGCAGGTGACCGCGCCCATCACGACCGGCGACACCAAAGCTTGGACCGCGGTGACGATCCACACGGCGGCGCGGCCTTCGAGCAGCAGTTGCACCGTGTTGAGCGTGTTCAGGAGGGCGACACCGGCACCCATGAACGTGGCGACGAGAAGGAAGGACGACCCGGGGCGCGAGTGGCGCCCGTTGCGTGCAGCCAGCACCGTGACAATCACCGCGGCCAGCCCGAACGCCGCCATCAACCCGAGTCTCATGGAGTGCGGATCGACGAACACAGGGAAGATCTGAGAAGATCTCGTAACCGAGCGCGCTACGAACGGGCAGGTTTCCACATTCTCCTGGCGTGATCTTACGTATTGACCCGTAAGGCAAACTTGCTGTGGTCAGGATGCGGCGTAGCGGACTTCTGGCTTGCGGAATAGGGCTTTCACAACGTTTGGCTGGTTCTGTCTACGTCGGAGATGCGCCGTA
>DASRYP010000738.1:0-8481 GCA_035687165.1 Actinoplanes sp.
TGCCCCGGTGCTCGGAGAGCCAGTCGGCCAGGGCCGTGGCGTCGTCGGGCAGGGCGGGCACGAGCACCTCGCGCGGCACGTCACCCTCGCCCTCCTCCCCGCCGTAGACCTGGCTGCAGAAGTGGTGCACCAGGTCGCCGGTGGACAGGTCCTCCACCTTCTCGACCACCCAGCCGCGCTGGCCGCGGACCCGGCCGTCGCGCACGTGGAAGACCTGGACCGCCGCCTCGAGCGGGTCCTCGGCGAAGGCGACCACGTCGGCGTCGGTGCCGTCGCCGAGGACGACCGTCTGCTTCTCCATCGCGCGACGCAGGGCGGCGATGTCGTCGCGCAGACGGGCGGCCCGCTCGAACTCGAGTTCCTCGGAGGCCTGGAGCATGTCGCGTTCGAGCCGCTTGACGAACGTATCGGTGCGCCCGGCCATGAAGTCGCAGAAGTCGTCGACGATGGCGCGGTGCTCGTCGACGCTGACCGTGCCGACGCACGGGGCCGAGCACTTGCCGATGTAACCCAGCAGGCAGGGGCGGCCGATCTGGCCGGCGCGCTTGAAGACGCCGGTCGAGCAGGTGCGCGCGGGGAAGACGCGGAGAAGCAGGTCGAGCGTCTCGCGGATGGCCCAGGCGTGGGAGTAGGGACCGAAGTAGCGCACGCCTTTGCGCTTGGCGCCGCGCATCACCTGCAGGCGGGGGAATTCCTCGTTCAGCGTCACGGCGAGGAACGGGTAGGACTTGTCGTCGCGGTATTTGACGTTGAAGCGAGGGTCGAACTCTTTGATCCAGGAAAACTCGAGCTGGAGTGCCTCGACCTCGGTGCCGACCGTCACCCAGTCCACACTGGCCGCTGTGGTGACCATCTGCTGCGTGCGTGCGTGCAGCGACCAGGTGTCGGCGAAGTAGGAATTCAACCTGTTCCGCAGGTTTTTCGCCTTGCCCACGTAGATGACGCGGCCGGTCGGATCGCGGAACCGGTAAACGCCCGGCGACTCGGGAATGGTTCCCGTCGCGGGCCGATAGCTGGAGGGGTCTGGCACAGGCTCAACAGTAGTGCGGGGGGCTGACATGATTACGCGACCGGAGGTCCGTCGCCGCCGCCACGGCTTCGGACCTCCGGCCGGAAAGAGCTGAGAAGACTTGGTCAGGCCGCGACGATGTTGTCGCCGTCCACCTTGACCTTGGTCTCGGGCAGGGCCTTGGTGGCCGGTCCCGAGGTCGGCTGGCCGGTGTCGATCGCGAACTTGCTGCCGTGGCAGGGGCAGGCGATCTGCCCGCCGTCGACCTTGTTGACGTCGCAGCCGGCATGCGTGCACACCTTGCTGAACGCCTTGAAAGTGCCGGCCACCGGCTGGGTGATCACGTAGTCGCCGGCGATGATGCCGCCGCCCTCGGGGATGTCGCCCACGGCCGCGAGGGTAGCGCCGCCCGATCCGCCGTTGTTGCCCGTGGCACCGCTGTCGCCGGTGCCCGCGCTGCCGGCCGGGGCGGGCTTGTCGGAGAAGTCGGTGCCGTTGGTGTTGCCGGGGTTCGTGGCTGTGCCACAGGCCGCCAGGACGGCCGTGGCACCCGCCGCACCGGCGCCGAGCAGGACGACACGGCGCGTCGAGGGCGTGCCCGGGCGTCGGGGCTCCTCCTCGCGGAGCTCGGCGTCGGTCCTGGTCTGCACGTCTGTCATCGGGTAACCCTCCAGTGCCTGGTCCACGTGAGTAGTCACGCGGCGTCGCCTCTACATACGCTGCTGCGGCTTGCCGGGTTCGACGTACCGCGAAATATCCGCCCATGAACATGGGGCTATCTCTGGGTTCGTCAGCATTCGCCCCGCGTGGTAACGCGGACAGCGACGCCCGGTCGAGATTAAACCCTCGACCGGGCGTCATCGCTATGAGTCACCTGTGACCTTGCTGAACTGCCACCGTGGCCCTCAGACCGCCGCCTTGGCCCGCGAACGCGGGGCGCGGGCCCGGGTGGTGGGGGCCTTGCCGACCGCGGTCCCGTTGGCCTTGGCCGCCCGGGCCGTCGCCTCGGGTGCCCCCTTGGCCTTGCCCTTGAGGCCCAGCACGTGCCGCAGGAACTGGCCCGTGTGGCTGTCGGCCACCTCGGCCAGTTCCTCGGGCGTGCCGGTGGCCAGCACCAGTCCGCCCTTGCTGCCGCCCTCAGGACCCATGTCGATCAGCCAGTCGGCTGTCTTGATCACGTCGAGGTTGTGCTCGATCGTGATCACCGTGTTGCCCTTGTCGACCAGGCCGTTGAGCACCAGGAGCAGCTTGCGGATGTCCTCGAAGTGCAGGCCGGTGGTCGGCTCGTCGAGCACGTAGACCGTTCGGCCGGTCGACCTCTTCTGCAGCTCGGACGCCAGCTTCACGCGCTGCGCCTCACCGCCGGAGAGCGTCGGCGCGGGCTGACCGAGCCGGACGTAACCGAGACCGACGTCGACCAGGGTCTTGAGGTGACGGTGGATCGCCGGGATGGCCTGGAAGAACTCCGCGGCCTCCTCGATCGGCATCTCCAGCACCTCGGAGACCGTCTTTCCCTTGTAGTGCACCTCGAGCGTCTCGCGGTTGTAGCGCGCGCCCTTGCACACCTCGCACGGGACGTAGACGTCCGGCAGGAAGTTCATCTCGATCTTGATTGTGCCGTCGCCCGCACAGTTCTCGCAGCGGCCGCCCTTGACGTTGAACGAGAACCGGCCCGGGCCGTAGCCGCGCACTTTGGCCTCGGTCGTCTCGGCGAACAGCTTGCGGACGTTGTCGAAGACCCCGGTGTAGGTCGCCGGGTTGGACCGCGGGGTACGGCCGATCGGCGACTGGTCGACCCCGACGACCTTGTCGACGTTTTCCAGACCGGAGATGCGGGTGTGCCGCCCGGGCACCATCCGCGCGCCGTTGAGCTGGTTAGCCAGCACGGTGTAGAGAATGTCGTTGACCAGCGTCGACTTGCCCGAGCCGCTCACCCCGGTCACCGCGATGAACTGGCCGAGCGGGAACGGGACGGTCAGGCCCCGCAGGTTGTGCTCGCGGGCGCCCTGTACGACCAACTCGCGATCCGGCGTCTGCGGGCGCCGGGTGGCCGGCAGCGGGATCGACTTGCGACCCGACAGGTAGGCGCCGGTCGGCGACTTCTGGTTCTTGAGCAGACCCTCGACCGAGCCGCTGTGCACGATGTGACCGCCGTGCTCACCGGCGCCCGGGCCGATGTCGACGATCCAGTCGGCCGTGCGGATCGTGTCCTCGTCGTGCTCGACCACGATCAGCGTGTTGCCCAGGTCGCGCAGCCGCACCAGGGTCTCGATGAGCCGGTGGTTGTCGCGCTGGTGCAGGCCGATCGACGGCTCGTCGAGCACGTAGAGCACGCCGACCAGACCGGAGCCGATCTGGGTGGCGAGCCGGATGCGCTGCGCCTCGCCGCCCGAGAGCGTGCCGGCGCCGCGGTCGAGTGACAGGTAGTCGAGGCCCACGTCGACCAGGAACCGCAGCCGGGCGTTGATCTCCTTGAGCACCCGCTCCGCGATCATCTTCTGCCGGTCGTCGAGCTCGATGCCGGCCAGCAGCTCGGCGCAGTCGCCCACCGACAGGTTGCAGACCTCGGCGATGCTCTTGCCCGCGATGGTCACGGCGAGCACCTCGGGCTTGAGCCGCGTGCCGCCGCAGACGGGGCAGGGCACGTCGCGCATGTAACCCTCGTACTTGTCGCGCGACCAATCGCTCTCGGTGTCGTTGTGCCGACGCTCGATCCACTGCACCACACCCTCGAAGCCGGTGTAGTAGGAGCGCTCCCGCCCGTACTTGTTCCGGTATCGGACGTGGACCTGGTCCTCCGAGCCGTGGAGCACCATCTTCTGGACCCGGGTGGGCAGCTGGCGCCACGGGGTGTCGATGCTGAACTTCTGGTCCTTGCCCAGCGCCTCGAGCAGACGCAGGAAGTATTCCTGAGTCTGACCGCCGGACCAGGGCTGGATCGCGCCCGCACGGATGCTCCGCTCCTCGTCCGGGATGATCAGCTCGGGGTCGACCTCTTTCTTGGTGCCCAGGCCGGTGCACTCGGGGCACGCGCCGTAGGGCGCGTTGAACGAGAAGACCCGGGGCTCGAGGTCCTCGATCGCCAGCGGGTGGTCGTTCGGACAGGCCAGGTGCTCGGAGAAGCGCCGCTCGCGGCCCGGGTCGTCCTCGGGCAGGTCGACGAAATCGAGCAGGACGATGCCGCCGGCCAGCCCGAGCGCCGACTCGATCGAGTCGGTGAGTCGTTGCTTGCTGCCCGCCTTGACGCTGAGCCGGTCGACCACCACCTCGATGGTGTGTTTCTCCTGCTTCTTGAGCTTCGGCGGCTCGGTCAACGGGTGAACCACGCCGTCGACCCGGGCCCGCGCGTAGCCCTTGGCCTGCAGCTCGGCGAAGAGGTCGACGTATTCGCCCTTGCGGCCGCGGATGACCGGGGCAAGGACCATGAAGCGGGTGCCCTCGTCCATCGCCAGGACCCGGTCGACGATCTGCTGCGGCGTCTGCTTGCTGATCCGCTCGCCGCAGACCGGGCAGTGCGGGATGCCGGTGCGGGCGTAGAGCAGGCGCAGGTAGTCGTAGACCTCGGTGATGGTGCCGACAGTCGAGCGGGGGTTGCGCGACGTCGATTTCTGATCGATCGAGACGGCCGGGGACAGGCCCTCGATGAAGTCGACGTCGGGCTTGTCCATCTGCCCCAGGAACTGCCTCGCGTACGACGAGAGGGACTCGACGTAGCGCCGCTGTCCCTCGGCGAAGATCGTGTCGAACGCGAGGCTGGACTTGCCGGAGCCGGACAGACCGGTGAACACGATCAGGGCGTCGCGGGGCAAGTCCAGGTTGACGTCGCGCAGGTTGTGCTCGCGCGCGCCTCGGATAGTCAAACGGTCGGCCACCAGCCAGCCTCTCCGTACAGGTGTTTGAGTCGACAGAGCCGCGGCAACTTTAGCCAGGGGGTACGACAAGTTTTGCCGCCGACGGCGTCGACTACGAGCAGCGCTCATCACATCGTGCGCATTCCCGCAGTTCAGGCGGGGGCGGTCATCACTCTGACGAGGGAACCGCAAGATAGCGTACGTCCCAGAGCCGGACTCCGCCCACCTGCTGCGGCGGCCCCAGAGCGGCGGTCAGCGTGTCGAGCAGCGGGGCCTCGTTGCGGCTGTTCGGGATCAGCACCACGACGGCCGCCCGCCAAAAGATCAGGTCCTCGGTGATGCGGGCCTTGTCGCCGGCGGTGAGCGGAGGGCGTTCGCCGAACTCGCGCACCCGCCAGAGCAGGTCGGAGGTGAACCGGCGGGGCGCGTTCCACGAGCCGGTGTGGTCGGCAGGCGGGTTGACCGGGCCCATGAAGTAGCCCCGCGGCACCCGGAACTCGAGCCCGGACAACGCCGCCCAGCGCATGCCCGTGCGCCCGGTCGTGACCTCGGGCAGCGGCACCGTCACCAGACTGCGGTCATCGGTGACGTATTGCCGCCAGATGCCCTGGGTGAGGAAGGGCGGCAGCGGGTCGGCCTCGACGACCGGCAACGGCTTGGGGAAGAGCGGGACGAGGGCGAGCACCAGGGCCACCTGCCACAGCCGGCGCCCGCGCGGTGTGCAGGACGACACCCGGTCGGTGGCCAGGGCGAGCAGCACACCGGCGATGGTGGCGGGCACCATCGCGAATCGGGTCACGCTCACCAGGTCGATGATCGGCACGTGGCTGATCAGGCCGAACGGCAGCGGGACGCCGGTGTCGTGGCCGAGGACGACAAGTTCGGGACCCATCGACGCGATCAGCAGCACGAGCGCGGAGATCGCGGCGGCCCGGGCGGCCACCGAACGCCACAGCACCACCACCGACGCGGCCACCAGAACGAACCCGGCCGGGCCGAAGAACACGTTGTCCTCGGTGCCGCTCACACTCATCTGCCGGGCCAGCTCCGCGTTACCGGCCAGCGACTGCCGGGCGAATCCGACCAGCGAGGCAAGATCGGTCGCGTATTCGTCCGGGGCGAACGGCTGCCCGTGATAGTTGCCCTGGGCCAGGAACTGGAACCACAACGGGTAGGCCAGCAGGGTGCCGGCGACGAGGGCCGCGACCCCGACCCCGGAGAGCAGGTGCCGCGTGTCGCTCCACGACGGGGCCAGCACCGCGTAAGCCACGGCGAAGACGCTCAGGGCGAGCGCGGTGAAGAGCAGGCTCTCCTCGTTGATGAAGACCTGCACCACGATCAGCAGGCCGAGGATCACCCCGCCGCGCCAGGCTCGGCCGGGTTCACGTAGCCGCAGCACCTGCCAGACGATGAACGGCAGCAACCACTGGCTGACGAAATTCACATGGCCGTTGGCGTGCGAGATCATCGTCGGCGCGAACCCGCACCACAGGCCGCCGACCCAGGCCGCGACCCGGCTGGTCACCAGGTGGCGGGAGAGCACCCAGTACCACGCGAAGGCGGTGCCGGCGAGCCCCAGCGTGAGCAGCAGCGCCACGGAGACGCCCGCGCCGAGCCAGTGCGTGAGCGGGGCCAGCGGCAGGCTCAGGGCCAGCACCGACGTGTTGGCCATCATGTTCACGCCGTCGGGCACGTTGAGCCGGTCGCTGAAGAACGGGTTGTCGCCGTGGAACAGCACCCGCTCGCCGTGCGCCAGCATGAACAGGAACACGCCGTGGTCGTCGTCGTTGCCGGCCAGCACCCGGCCGCTCGGGTCACGCCAGAGCTGGATCATCACCAGCACGGCGAGCGCCGCGTAGCTCAGCCCGGCCCAGAGATCGGCCGGGGAGCGCCGGGAGGCAGGCGCCTCCGGCGGGTCCTCGGTCCTCTCAACGACTTCCTTCACCGCACGCACCGGTGCATTGTTACAGAGGCGCCCGACAGAGGCGCCCGACAGACGCGCCCGACAGCGAGGTACGTCAAGAACGCCGGCGGCGGTTTCCGGCCGCTCCCGCCAGCCGGGCCGTCCGACGTGCCGACTCCACCTCGATCTCGTGCCGGAGCTTGCGCCAGCTGGAAAGCCGGCGCGGCATCAGCGAGCCGTCGGCGACGGCGAGAGCCACCGCGCAGCCCGGTTCCGACTCGTGCCGGCAGTCGTCGAAGCGGCATCGGTCCGCCAGGGCCGCGACGTCCGCGAAGGCCCGGTCGAGCCCCTCGGCGGTGTTGAGCAGGCCGACCCCGCGGATGCCGGGTGTGTCCAGCACGGCACCGCCGGCGGGGAGCAGCACGAGATTCCGGTACGCCGTGGTGTGCCGGCCCTTGCCGTCCACGTCCCGGATCTGTTGCACCGGCATGACCGGCGTACCCGCCAAGGCGTTGACCAGCGTCGATTTTCCGGCACCGGAACGGCCCAGCAGCGCCAGGGTGCGCCCCGCCCCGGCGTACGCCCGGATCTGCTCGACGCCGATCCCGAGCCGCACACTGACCGCGACCACCGGCACGCCCGGCGCGATCTCGGCGATCTGCTGGGTGATCGCCCCGGGCTCGGTGGAGGTGTCGCTCTTGGTGAGCACGAGCAGCGGCCGGGCACCGGACTCCCAGGCCAGGGCGAGCAGGCGTTCGATGCGGGCGTCGTCCGGTTCGGGGTGGATCGGCTCGACCACGGCGACGGTGTCCATGTTCGCGGCGAGGACCTGCCCGGTGCTGTCCTTGTCGGAGGTGCGGCGAATCAGACACGTATGCCGGGGAAGAACAGCCTCGACCGTGACCCGCCGGTCGGGCCAGTGCCGCAGCACCACCCAGTCGCCGGCACAGGGCAGCAGGGACGGATCGCGACTGGCGTGCAGGAGTACGCTGCCGCCGAGGCTGGCGCGGGTGACGCCGCTCGCGTCGAGAACGGTGCAGACGCCGCGGTCGGCGCGCAGCACGCGGCCGGCGGTGGCATCGGGGCGGTCGAAAGGCCGATATGCGGATGCGCGGGACTCGTCCCAGCCGAGCCGGGACAGATCGTGTGACATGGGAAAACCCGTTTCAGGAAGGGGAGGGACGCCGGGCCGGGGTCAGGCGAGAGCCTCCGGGTGAAGGGGACGCAACGACGAACAGCACGCTCCCCACCTCCTTCGCGGGTTCATGACTTCGCGTCTGCACCGACGGTACGGTCGCGGGCTACCCCAGCGAAAGCGATTTCCGACCCACTAGGGTCGTCTGCGTGACCGCTCTGCCTTCGACCCACGGGACCGTGTTATGACGACCCTCGGTTCCGAGCCGCACCCGCCGGTCGTCGGCGGGCCGACCAAGCCGATCGCCGCCTGGCTCACCGGCCGCGGCGACGGCGCCGAGCTCACCGTCTCACCCGACGGCGTGCTCCCGACCCCCGCGAGGTGGAAATAGAAATGACGTACACCGGAGAAGTAACTCGTGGCGGCACGCCCGCCGTCCGTGATCTGGGCAGCCTGGAGATCACGAAAGTCTCGGTGGGCCCGATGGACAACAACGCCTACCTGCTGCGCACCGGCGACGAGCAGATCCTGATCGACGCCGCCAACGACGCGGACACCCTGCTCGCCCTGGTCGGCAACGCCG